>NZ_JBFTSN010000273.1:0-8850 GCF_056400045.1 Paenibacillus sp. 01L418 | reverse complement strand
CCATATCAATTAATTGTTCGCGGGAAAGTGTTCTTTCAGCATTTCTAGCCATAGCAACAAGCAGTTTATATTCATTGGGTGTTAAATTTATGGGTTCTTGATTGATGTAAACCTGTTTAGCTTGGCTATCCAAACTTAATCGTCCATTACCGTATTCCAAACGATCAGCGAGAAGCTCATGATGATTGGTACGCCGCAGGACGGAACGAACTCTAGCCAACAATTCATGGGGATCAAATGGTTTCACGATATAATCGTCAGCTCCAGCAGATAACCCTTGGATGCGATGATTTAGAGAAGCTTTAGCCGTAAGCATAATGATGGGTACCGGATTAGTTCCTCGTATTTGTCTGCACAGCAGCTCTCCATTAATGTCAGGGAGCATCAAGTCAAGAATGATTAAATCAAAGGGCTGCTTATCGATTTCATGCATCGCACTTTGGCCATCACTAGCTTCACATGCACTATAACCAGCCTTGTTTAGATAAGCGATTATAACCTCTCTAATTTTATTTTCATCCTCAATAACTAAAATTTTACTCATGGTTGCTCATTCCATTTCAATGTTTTTAGTTCGTCTAGAGAAATTCGATTAATAAATTTGCTGAACTTTTCCTTTCCTTTAGCATGTTCTTTATAATAGTTAATGAGATTAAATATTGATGGTATTAACTGATCTTCCGATAAACCTGAAAGTAAAAGCTGGGCAAAGGAAGGTTTTATTCCCTTTGGCTCTCCGCCGACATAAACGTCAAACACATTCCGCATTTTTACAACCCCAATATCTTTTAATAAAGGTTCACTTGTACCTAATGCGCAACCTGCATAACCGACTTTCATTGGCGTTGGTGTTCCGATTCCCGCGATTGCTTCGTTTAATTTAATGGCAATATCTAAGCCGGCATCCTGGGCTCCTTTGCAAAAGTTGCATGCAATCAAGCTTTTTGTCGTAAAGCCTGAAGGATTAACCTCGAGGCCGACTGCTCGTAATTGTTCGGTTATTTCATTTTGTTGATCTAACGGTATTTCCACATAAAGCTGCTTAAAAGGTGTCATCTCTATATTTGCATCTGTGTCAATAAGTGAACCTATGGTTACCAGTTGATGAGGTGTAAACAGGCTGCCTCCAACCTGAATGGCTGGTGAGACTGCGATTTTTATTTTATCATACATTTGGCATCTCTCCTTTACATCATAACCATTATAATATACCCCCTAAGGGTATGTAGGTCAAGAGTTTTTACTATACCCGGGTTAAGTATCTATAATTGTCTTCATGATGTCATTGCAACAGTTTAATTGTCTGCACAAAAAAAAGAGCGAGCCGAATAGTCGACTCACTCTTTATAAATATTACTAATGGCTGCATTCAAGTTTCATGCTTATTCTAAACCAAACTTGACCATATCATTTGTTTTGTACCAAGTACCGATTCCGGTATCCATGAGTAAATGGAAGGCACCATGAGTACAACAACGAGCTTCTCAACCGGGTCCACAAAAAATCCGGTTCTTCCTGAACCCTCCAGCTGGTAGGTGCCTACTGATTCATATGAAAGATGATGAATAGCTAAATCTAAACCAAGAGCATGGCCTTTATCTTTGATTTTACCTCCCCAATGATAGGCGGGAACGTTAAACAGATGTCGGCGAGTCATCAGATCTACTGACTTTCTGCCAAGGATACGCTGACCTTCAAAGGTTCCGCCATTCAACAGCATTTGTCCGAATTTCCACATATCAAATAGTGTTGAATAAAGTCCACTATCCGAACGAGGCGGCATAGGTGAACCGTCATTTTCTCTGCTTAACCTTTCGATATCCATCCGATCTACACTGCATACTTCAGAGTGCAGATGCTCAGGCACATCAAAAAAAGTACGTGTCATTTGGAGTGGTTCGATAATGTTCTCCGTAATGTAGTCCTCATACTGCTTACCAGATACTCTTGAGACGATCTCGCCCAGCAGAGCGAAGCCCACCGTAGAATAATTATAGGCATCCCCGGGTTGGCAAACGAGCGGGCCTTGCAGCACTTTTCGAATCCAATGATCCATGCCGCTAGCCCCCCACCATTCTCTAGGATAGGGCTCATTGTAATATCCGGTGACTGGCAAAATACCAGACGTATGCGTTAATAAGTGGAACAAGGTGATATCTTTATGTACAGGATTATTGAATTCTTCCAAAATGTTGGACACAGGCAGATCGATATAAAGCTTACCGTCCTCTATGAGCTTCATTATCGCAACACTTGTGAATGCTTTCGTTATGGATGACATTTTACGCAAGGAATCGGGCTGCAGTTCACCTTGGTCAGTGGAGCCATGCAGTCGACCCATTGATTTCCATGCGGCGATCTTTCCTTCTCGTGCAACGAGAAAACTGGCTGCTTGAATTTTTTGCTGTGCGATCAGATTCAGAAAGTGATTATCCAGCTTATTTAATTGATGTGAGCTGAGCCCAACCTCTTCGGGCACAACATCCAAGTGGCCCTCCGTTATTTTCCACTCGCTTAGCAATTCATTCATCTGTCACGATCCCCTTCCATTAATTAGGAACAATGAATCTATACTACACGAGCCGCTCTAATTTCGTCCATATGGATGTAAAGACTGCCGTTAAAATTATAAAAGATTGTTAGTATGTATCAAGTTCAGAGCTGCATTCCATTCGTATGTTTTATCATCAAAGATCCTTTGTTTTCGTGAGCTTTACCCTTTTTAATATTTCATTTATAAAATCAGTTTTACCTGCTGTATAACCGGACCGATCTTGAGCGTGCAAAGCCAATTCCTTTTTTAACTGTTCATACGCAATGACAGCCTCGGGATGCTCCCTAAGATAATCGCGGAATGCCAAATGTCTTGCTAATTCTTCGCTATCACGATTGCACACGTACAAATGATGCTCCATCCATTTTCCACGCTGTTTATGCCAAGGAACCGACATATCTTTTCTGCCAAAGGCCTCTCTTCCTTCAAAACTCCATTCTTGTTGATGGAAATAACCAATCTTCTCAAGCCCTTGGATGATCAGAGGCAGCATACTATAATCTTCAATGACGATATCTATATCCAAGATGGGCTTAGCACCAAGTCCTTTAACAGAGGTGCTTCCTACATGTTCAACTGACCTAATGAATTGCCCAACTTCAGCTTCGATAGTAGATCGTATTTCACAAAATTCGTGCTCCCAAAGAGGATTATAGTTTTCAATCTCAACTATTGTACTCATCATACTGATTCCTTCCTCTGCGCGGCAAAACCCATTCTGCACATCGACCAATTAAAGCTTGTGGTTGCAATTTTATCATTCAAATCCCACAAATTATCGATCATGCGAACCTCGACATTTCTGCGTATGAGTTCTCCAAACAAATCATGAACAATTATTTTATTGATAGGGATCTGTGTTTTTTCGCTCACATAGTAACCAGCACTTTTATCTGCGCCATAGAAATCAGTCGTATCGAATTCATATAAATACAACGTGGTTTGCCTCATGATTTCAAACCATTTATGCTCAATCGCAACAACATGGTCCAACGAATTTGAGCTTAAATAAAGTTTTTTATGCTCATCTGTGGTCGTTTCATGACTATGATAAGTTACTCTAGGACAATTGCGAGGTGTTAGGAAATTCGGCAAGCACCGTTCATTTATTACCCATACCAACCCTTTGCTTTGATCCATATCCACTCGAGAAGGTATTCGAGGTTCAAAAAGTGTAATATCACTTTCTTCGCTCACATGAAATAATCTCAAATGATCCCTGCTTTCTGATATAAAATTGTTGTGCACGAACAGCATTATTTTCAACATACGAGGAGATTGTACCATAATCTGGTTTAGAGTGGACGCAAAAAAACCGCGATATACGCGGTTCATCAGTCACTTGAAAAGTTATCTATGCACATTGTTGGTTTCGTACAGTAAACAGCTGGCTGAAACCATGTTTTTTAAGGATTTTCGCAGCCTTTTTACTTTTATAGAAACTGTCCGACAAAATTAAGACAGAGTCATTTGGTGCAAGCTCTTTGTTCCACAAATAAGGGAGCCGACCAATTGATATATTAATCGAACCATCCACATGACATTTCTCATAGTCAGTTGAATCGCGGACATCGAGTATTTTACTGCTGTCAGGTATAACGCCTTTTTCATTTAGCGCTTTTTCGTCGACATAAGTTAAATTTTTTAGGGGTGAGAATCTTCTATAAATGAACCACATTACGAATAAACCAGTTAGAGCAATTAAAATCAACATATCCTAACCTCCCCAATCCGTTTAATAAGGTACGCATATTCTATTGTAATATGGATGACCACACTTTAATCGCTGTGAAAATGAGTAATACAACAAGCCCATATCGCAAATATTTCACGTTTATTTTAGAGCTGATTCTAGATCCAATTGGAGCACCGATCAAGCTGCCCAATACAACAAATACAGTTG
Source organism: Paenibacillus sp. 01L418 (assembly GCF_056400045.1). NCBI lineage: Bacteria > Bacillati > Bacillota > Bacilli > Caryophanales > Paenibacillaceae > Paenibacillus > Paenibacillus sp. 01L418. The sequence continues at coordinate 4,393 of NZ_JBFTSN010000273.1, read as the reverse complement.
GCCATATCGGAATGGAACCAGCGGATAGCTTGCCGATTACGCCGCCAATTGCCGACACAAATACGATCGCTAATGATGAAGCAATGGTTGTCCTTGTCGGAATTTTTAAGACCGTCAACATTATTGGGATTAGAATAAAAGCACCACCTGCTCCAACAACTCCTGACACAATGCCAACAATGAAAGCAGACGTTACCGCAATGAGCTTATTAAAAGTGATTTCATTTATATTTAATTGTTGTTTTCCCCGGTTTGGAACGAGCATTAAAACAACAGCAATAACCGATAATGTTCCGTATATAATATTAATGGCATCTTCATTAAGAAAACGAGATCCGAATCCGCCAATTAAACTGCCCATTAAAATACTGCTGCCCATATAAATAACAAGACCTTTATGAATGACCGCTGTTTGATTGCTTTTCTGACGGAAAGCGATAATCCCAGCTAACGAAGCGAAGAAAACTTGAAACATGCTGATGGATGCCACTTCTTTTGCCGTAAACTGCGCTAAGCCAAGACTGGATGGAACATATAATAAAAGGGGAAAATTTATTATGGCCCCGCCTATGCCAAGTAATCCCGAAAAAAAGGAACCAACAAAACCGAGCAGCGTCATGATGATGTAAAGGATAATGTCCATAAAAACTCTCCTTGTTGGAATGCAATAAGTAAGGTATAATTAAAACCAAGTAACTTCATGTGAAATGAGGTATTTATGAAATGAAAAGTATATTCAAAAAAATATTTGAAGATAAATGCCCGACCTGCAATGAACCCTTGCTGTCAATCAATGAAAGCTTGTCCAGCACCAAGTATTGTGAGCATGGACATTACAAAGAAGAAAATTACAGCTCCCTAGGTGTAAGAATTATATATGACGTCTTAGAATAAGCGAACACGCTCTACCGTGTTCGCTTATTTTTTGTTATCGTTCAGTTACAAAAAAATCTCCAAAAGGCCTATTACAATGAGTATCATACCGCCGATGAGAGTAGAATATTTACCTAACCATGTTCTAGCAATCTCATGTCCAATCCGCAATCCGATAGCAACGGTTATTAGTGAAAATATACCAACAGAAATTGCAGTCATTATCGGTGACGCACCACTAACACCTGCTCCAAATCCTGTAGCGATACAATTTAATGATAAAGCAAAACCTAATGAGATCGTTTCCTGCCAAGTAATAGATCTTTCCGAATCACTAGTCTCACGTAATGGACTTGTTGCAACCCTTGTCCTCTGTTTAGGCAATATGCTCCAAAGACCTAGAAGTATGATGACAGAACCACCAATTAAATCTGCATGCTTTTGACTCATAAAACCAGATATAAGGTGACCCATTGTTATGGCTAAATATGCTGCAGCCATGGCCAATATGGCAATAAACAAGTTTGAGACAATTGGAATTTTTGTTGATCGTGTGCCAAAGGATACACCAATTCCTAAATTATCAATATTAGAAGCCAGTCCAATGAGAATGATTGAAATTAAATGCATAACTATACCTCCTCTACCATCCATTCTACTAAGTAGAGTATGCTAGAGAAGGTTATTAAGCTTGTGTTCTTTTACCGACTTTTCACGAGCAGCTCAATCGCTTCTTTAACCAGCTTATTCGCATCGCCGCCAGCAGACTGTTCTTCAATAATACATTGATGAAGGTTTTCCGCAACAATTTGGGCCATTGCTTTATCTGCTGCATTGCGTACTGCTGACAGCTGGCTTACTACGTCCTTGCAAGATTGCTGTTCATCCATCAATCTCAATACGCCTCGAACCTGACCCTCTATTCTTCTTAGTCGTGTTTTTATTTCATCGGTATAAACATATGCCATGTTCTTAACCTCCCATTCGTTAACGTGTACATGTATGGGTATATTATAAACCAAAAGAGAGTATCATTTCATTGATTATATAAATAAATTCACTTTTGCATCGGTGGCGTCGCCTAAGTAACCGGCTACACCAGCAAGTTGAATATCATCGATCAGCTCTTCACGCTGCAAACCAAGAAGATCCATTGTCATTGTACACGCTACAAGCTTAACCCCTTGCTCCTGCGCAAGTTCTATGAGCTGTGGCAGTGATAACGCATTATGCTTCTTCATAACATGCTTAATCATTTTAGGTCCCATGCCGCCAAAATTCATTTTGGATAAGCCTAGTTTTTGCGGTCCTCTTGGCATCATCCAGCCAAAGGCTTTTTCAAGAAGCCCTTTTTTGGTATGGACTGCTTCATCCTTGCGCAAAGCATTTAGTCCCCAAAAGGTGAAAAATATAGTTACCTCGTGATCATAAGCAGCTGCTCCATTTGCAATAATAAAAGCAGCTATCGCTTTATCAAGTTCCYCGCTGAAGAGGACTATCGTTGTTTTTTCAGTTACAGCTTCCATATATGTTCTCCTCTCCATAATAAAATTCAGTTAAATTTTTTTCACTAGAAATGTGAACACGCCGTTTTCTTCCGTATGCTGCACGAGTTCATGGTTTGCTTTTCTAATCCAAGCCGTAAAATCATTTAAAGAACCTTTATCGGTTGATAATACCTCCATAAATTGTCCAGGCTTCAATCCATCCAGTGCTTTTTTTGCTTTTACGATTGGCATCGGGCAAGCCAGCCCTTTGGTATCAACGATTAGATCAGCTTTCATTATTCATTTCCTCCTTTAATTATCGTGAACGGCACAACGATTTGGACCGATTTCCATTTCGCGCTGCTCTTCTTCGTTAGGTGTGATTTTACCCATATTCGTTTGGCGTATTTCTTGGTAAGCGTTCGGATGCTGCGGCAGATTGTTGGTCACCATGCCGCGAAACGCAGCTTCATCCGATATTTGCAAGCCTGTATTGTTTTTATATACATCGGATAAAACAGCGGCTACCCGCCCATCTTCTCCAAGCTCCGAGAACTTGCCGAAGTGTGCTGGAAGTATAATTAAATCCTGAGACAAATCCGGATAACGACTATATAACGTTTGACGAAGATCACCAACCCAATCTTCAGCGAGTCCAGCCAAATCTGGTCGTCCAATGGATTCAATAAATAAAATGTCACCAGTTAGTAAATACTGATCATCTACTATAAATGATGTACTGCCGATCGTATGACCAGGTGAATAAATGGGTTGTATTTTTAATGTGGTATTGCCTACCTCAATATCGTGACCGTTCTCAAGTTTCGCGTATTCAAATGTGACTTCTGCAGCATCTTTTGGAGGAAGCCAGTACGTTGCAGATTGTTGTTCTGCAAGCTTACGGCCGCCCGAGATATGATCCGCATGAAGATGGGTATCTAACGTATGCATAATGCGATACCCATTGTCCTTCGCAAATTGCTCCAACACATTCGTCATTCTAGGGGCATCTACGACAGCAGCTTCACCGTCTGATACGATCATGTAGGACAAGCAGCCTTTACCCATTMGTACAAACTGAAAAATAGTACCGCCTTGGCGCAAATCGCCAATTTTTACGGGCTCCAAATGCTCGCTCCACGACTTCATCCCGCCCTGCAAGTAATAAACATTAGACCTGCCTGCTGCCACGAGCAACTCTCCAACAAATATTGAAGAACCTTCTTTGGCGCATACAACCAGCACTTTTTTGTCTATTGGAATTTGTTCGATTATCTCCTCTACTCCCTCTAGCAGTTCAAAGTAAGGAATATTGAGAACCTCTATTCGACTTCCTTCGATTTTCCAATTCGCAAAGTCGCTTTCACTACGTACATCAAGGATGAAGAGGTCTTCTTTTTTGCTTAAAATAAGTTTTGCTAGCTGCCCGGYACTCATTTCATTTAACTGGTTTGATGAACTCACGGTGTATTCCTCCTACTATGATGAGTGAGTGGTATTACTGTACATCATTCTCTAGTGGTCCTTCCCATTCGGACATACCTGGCAAGACATTGTACACGAGTTTGAACCCTTTATCAGCTAATAGCTGGCAAGCGATATCGCTGCGGGTGCCAGTGCGGCACACGATATAAAGCTCCTGATCAGGATCGAGTTCACTCGTTCGAATATCAAGCTCTCCTAACGGAATTGATTTGGCTCCAGGGATGTGGTTAAAAACATACTCTGCAGACTCACGTACATCTAAAATCATCATGTTCTCATTTGAAATAAGCTTCTTCATCAAATCTCCGTTGTTCATTGTCTTCAAATATTTGATTTCTTCTTTTATTTCATTCGGGTTGGATTTTCTAAGGTAATGCTTCAATACCTCGCCCTCCGTAAGCGTACCTAAGTATTGATGCCCCGCATTTCTGCTCCACCCTTGGATGTCTGCCAAAGATCCTTTGTCCGTGGCAACCACTTCAATGACTTGTCCAGAAAGAAGCTCATTCATTGCTTTTTTCGTCTTGATGATGGGCATAGGACAAGCC
>NZ_JBFTSN010000272.1:0-8866 GCF_056400045.1 Paenibacillus sp. 01L418 | reverse complement strand
ATTCTTGCCTCAATAATGACCTGACAAGTAGGATCGTTCTCGTAGCCATGTATAATCGCATTCGTTACAGCCTCGGACACAGCCGTTTTCAAATCATTCAGCTCCTCGAGCGTCGGATCCAGCTGTGACACAAATGCAGCTACCGCGATTCGTGCAAAGGCTTCGTTTTCCGATCGGGCGCTGAAGGAAAGCGTCATTTCATTGGAACCGTTCATGACACCACCTCCAAACTAGAAATTGCGGTACGTTCGTTTTCATGAATCGTCAGAATTTTGAACAGACCCGACATTTCGAATAGGCGATGAACATTCGGATTCACATCGCAGACGACCATTTTGCCACCCTTGCTCTTCACCTGCTTGTATCGGCCCAATATGACGCCTAGACCGGAGCTGTCCATGAACTGCAGCTCCTTCAAGCTAAGAATGACATGCTCGCTGTTACCGCGAAGTAGAGCCTCTTCCATCTTAAAGCGTACGACATCGGCAGTATGATGATCCAACTCGCCCCGAAGCCTTACGATCAGCACATTGCGGTATTGCTCCAATTCTGCTTGCAGACTCATTATGCTGTTCATCTCCTCTAGGTTTTTTCAAACACAAGCAAACGTCTTTGGCGTCTTTCGGACGCTAAAGCAGCTTTGACGGTGAACCATAAGGCAAGTATAAGAAAACGATATACCTGCTTATCTATTAAGAAAGAATAGGTCATACCTATACCTCTCCTAACCTTTCACCGTGAAACGTGGACTGATCTGCGGTGAGTCAGGTTCAGCCGTTTACACTTGCCGAGATAGAACTAGCAATTCTCCAAAATGCTTCACGATTCCTGCATGCCGACAAAACTAGAAGCATACCGCTAACAGCTGACAAAAAACGAGTCGCTTTCAGACATAAAGTTTATGTGTTTGTTACGCAAATAGACCAGAGAAAGAACGCTTCAACAATTTCCACCAGCCTGCCCGTTCAACAGACAAGGGAGCATCCACATCAAATTCTTTGAGCACTTGATCGCCTTGATAGACAACAAGCTTGCCAATCGGTTGACCGATTTGAACTGGCGCTTTGAGCGGACCCGCAATTTTTAGCTCATAACGGATATCTTTTGTTGGACTGCCCTTTTTAAGCAGAACGCTGTACGCATGCTTAGCGACAAGCGGAAGTTCCGCGGCAGTGCCCTTCTCGATTTTCAGCGTCCCCATCGACTCGCCTTCTTTAATAATCGAGTGATTCATATACTGCGCGAACGTGTAATCGAACATTTGCGAAACTTCAGCATTTCTGGTTTTCGTATCCGGCTCTCCCATTACAACAGCAATGACGCGCATGTCATCACGCCTAGCTGTTGCCGATAAGCAATATTTTGCTTCACTCGTGAAGCCAGTCTTCAAACCATCTGCGCCACTATAAAAACGTACTAGCTTATTCGTATTTACGAGCCAGAAAGGCTTCGCGGACGTCTTCCTTAAGTAATCCTGATAAAGCCCTGTATATTTGGTTACTTCCGAATGCTTTAAGAGCTCCCGAGACATCACCGCAATATCATGCGCCGATGAGAAATGATTGGCTACAGGCAGGCCGTTTGGGTTAGAAAACTGTGTATCGTTCATGCCAAGCTGCTGGGCCCGCTCATTCATCATCGTTACGAATTGCTGCTCTGTACCCGCAAGCTTCTCAGCCATAGCCACGGATGCATCATTGCCTGATGCGAGCGCTATGCCCTTAATCATATCGTCTACGGTCATTTCTTCTCCCGGCTCAAGAAAGATTTGAGAGCCGCCCATAGATGCTGCGTATTCGCTCGTTTGTACCTTGTCTGTAAGTTTAATCTTGCCGTCATCAAGTGCCTCCATAATAAGCAGCAGCGTCATTATTTTGGTGATACTTGCAGGCGGTAGCTTATCATGGCTATTTTTTTCGTAAATAACCGTCCCGCTATCCGCATCCATAAGGATGGCAGAACGAGCTGAAGGTGCTAAATTAGCGTTAGAGGCCTGACTTTGCTGCGCAGGGGTCGGACCGGGAGCTGGTGTTGGCTCCACAGCAGCAAAAGCGGCTGTCGGCAGCACAAGCGCGAATGCAAGAATGATTATACAGAGCTTCATAGTACGATTTACCAACTAAATCTCCTCCTGTAAAAGTTTTGAGAAGCAAAACTTGCTTCGTAAGCATCCGCTTAGTTTTGAGAAGCAAAACTCGCTTCGTAAGCATTTGCTTAGTTTTGTGAAGCAAAACTCGCTTCGTAAGCATTTGCTTAGTTTTGAGAAGCAAAACTTGCTTCGTAAGCATTTGCTTAGTTTTGAGAAGCAAAACTTACTTCGTAAGTGTTCTAAGCTGCGCAATTCGCTTATATTTCTCTTTTTAGTGTTGACTCTTAAGTTGGAAATTATTCCATCAGCTAGAGTTAATTGAAACGCAAAAAAATCCGCCCCCAAATTGCGGAGCGGATTTCATAATAAAATATTTAATTATACCTAGTAATGCCTTCTGCTGTTATTACGGATAATAGCAATGGACGAGACAGCGGCTTCTCCGAAGATATCGTATATGCTTGCTTTACTCGCTCAGCAACTGCAAGTGTGGATTCATTTGATTCACGGACATGAAGCAGGGCAAGCGTATCACCAGCATTTACAGGATCTCCAAACTTCTTGCGAAGCGTGACTCCAACGGCGTAATCAATTGAAGCATCGTATGTCGCCCTTCCTGCACCAAGCAGCATAGCGGCTATCCCCAGCTGTTCGGCTTCAATCGCGTTGACAAAACCAGAGTCCGAAGCTTTCACTTCTACAATGAAAGGAGCTTGCGGAAGCTTCGTTGGATCATCAACAATTGAAGCGTCCCCACCCTGTGCAGTAATAAATGCTTTGAACTTATCTAAAGCTGCTCCGCTTGCGATCTGATCACGCAGCAGCTGCTTCGCAGACTCCACAGAATCGGATTTCCCGCCTAAGATAACCATATGTGCCCCAAGCGTTAAACAAAGCTCTGTAAGATCCTCAGGGCCATTTCCTTTGAGCGTTTCAATTGATTCTTGTACTTCTAAAGCATTTCCGATCGCAAAGCCAAGCGGCTGATCCATATCACTTATAACAGCAGCCGTATTGCGTCCGACTTCTGTTCCGATATCTACCATCGCTTGCGCTAATTGCTCAGAATGCTCTAGCGTTTTCATAAATGCTCCACTGCCTGTTTTGACATCAAGCACGATGGCATTAGCGCCTGCAGCAATTTTTTTGCTCATTACTGAGCTTGCGATAAGTGGAATGGATTCTACTGTAGCGGTAACATCACGAAGAGCATATAGCTTCTTATCCGCTGGCGCAAGATTTCCGCTTTGCCCTATGACGGATAAACCAATATCGTTCACCTGAGTCATAAATTTCTCGCGTGAGAGCTCCGTACGAAAGCCTTCAATGGATTCCAGCTTATCAATCGTGCCGCCAGTGTGGCCTAAGCCTCGACCGGACATTTTGGCAACAGGAATGCCTACGGATGCGACTAATGGCGCAAGGATCAAAGTTGTTTTATCCCCCACGCCTCCTGTGCTATGTTTATCGACTTTAATTCCGCTAATAGGACCAAGATCGACCTGATCGCCTGAATTAGCCATTGCAAGCGTTAAAGCTGCTGTTTCTCTAGGCGTCATCCCTTGAAAAAAAACAGCCATCGCCCATGCTGACAGCTGATAATCCGGGATATCGCCACGAGAATAACCATCAATTAAAAAAGTTAACTCCGAAGCGGTCAGCTCGCCGCCATCTCTTTTCTTCTGTATAAGATCTACCGACCGCATTTGTCCCTCTCCATTCACCATTACGTTGTTGATCCGTTATAAAGCGCGTCGTTCCCTCTGCACCTGGACAATAATCTCATCTAAAGTCTGGCTTAGTACAAGCACGTCCAAGTGCTGAAGGCTTTCATTCAATAGAGCTGCTTCTATCATTTTTTTACGCAACTGCTCCATCTGCGTGAGAACTTGCTTGTCCATGTCATTGTCCACTCCATCTTTCTTTGATCATGGACATTATACGACGAAACGTAAAAAAAACACTGTCATATTGAGTCGACGAATATATTACAATTGTGTTACGAATTTGTTACATTTTCGCAATCAATGCATTAACTAGACCCAAAAATTGGGACTTGACACGTTCAGTCGTTTCCATAACTTCTCCATGCGACAGCGGTTGATCCAAAATACCCGCTGCCATATTGCTAATACACGATATTCCGATGACCTCAATCTCTGAATGACGCGCTGCAATGACTTCGGCAACAGTCGACATTCCGACAGCATCAGCTCCAAGAACCCGCAGCATTCGAATTTCTGCTGGTGTCTCATAAGTTGGTCCAAGCAAACCAGCATACACACCTTCACGAAGTGTAAAGCCTTGCTCTTTTGCAATATCTCTTGCAACAGCACGCAGACGCTTGCTGTATGCCTCCGACATATCTGGGAACCTTACGCCAAGCTCGTTGTCATTTGGTCCGATTAACGGATTTTTGCCAGTCATATTCAAATGGTCTGAAATCAACATTAGGTTGCCTGCTTCATAATCCATATTGACTCCACCAGCTGCATTGGTAACAAGCAATGTCTTCACACCTAGCGCCTTCATGACACGTACAGGAAATGCCGTTAGTTCCGGACCATAACCTTCATACATATGAAAACGACCGCGCATCAGCAATACCGTTCTGCCCGAAAGTGTACCAATGAGCAGCTCGCCCGCATGTCCTTCAACAGTGGAAATTGGGAAATGAGGAATATCATGATATTGAATCGTAATCGCATTTTCCAAATAGTCTCCAAGCACGCCAAGTCCCGAACCCATAATCAAACCAATTTCCGGTCTTTGCTCTGTTTGAGCCTCGATATATTGTGCTGCTTCCTTAATGTTTGCTGCTGTTAGTCCTGCCGAAGTAATTGTTGTCATTCTATTTCCTCCTAAAAGTATGTTCATAAAACGATTTGTACCCAATTGTAAAAAAAATTATTTTTGTTCCCGTGTAATAAGCTCAGACAGGAAGCTGGTTCCGTTAGGTGGTGCTGCAACACCAAAATTATCGGCTATTGTTGCTCCAAGATCAGAGAACGTAGAACGTACTTGGAGAGGCCCTGGCTCGTTAAAAGCAGGACTCACGAGCAATATTGGTACGTATTCACGAGTATGGTCTGTACCTGGATGTACGGGGTCATTGCCATGGTCCGCTGTCACGATAAGCAAGTCTCGCTCGCCAAGCTGTTTCTCAAGCAAAGGAATTGCTACGTCGAACTCTTCCAAAGCGGAGGCGTAGCCAATTGGATCGCGGCGATGGCCATAAAGCGAGTCGAAATCTACAAGGTTCGTGAACAGAAGGCCTTTAAAAGGCTGCTTCAGTTGTTCGATCGTTTTGTCGATGCCGTCCGCATTGCTTTTGGTCGGAGTAGAAGCTGTAATGCCTTCTCCGTCAAAAATATCATTGATTTTCCCAATTGCAATGGAATCGAAACCAGCGTCCTTCAACGCATTCAATACTGTTGGCTGTGGAGGCTTCACCGCGTAATCATGACGATTAGGCGTTCGTTTAAAAGCGCCTGGCTCGCCAATATAAGGTCTTGCGATGACGCGCCCTACTGTGAAGCGCTCGTCCATTGTCAGCTCTCTTGCTATTTCACAAGCTCGGTAGAGCTCCTCGAGCGGAATGATGCCCTCATGCGCAGCAATTTGAAATACACTATCAGCTGATGTATATACAATCCATGCACCAGTTTCCATTTGCTCGGCACCCAGCTCATCGAGTATGTCTGTACCGCTTGCTGGTTTGTTTCCAATGACTTTACGGCCTGTTCGCTCCTCGAATGGAGTAAGCAGCTCAGGAGGAAAACCTTCCGGAAACGTTTGAAATGGCACTGTCATTTCTAGCCCCATTAGCTCCCAGTGCCCAGTCATCGTATCCTTTCCAACGGACACCTCAGCCATTTTACCATAATATGCTGCGGGAGCTTCTGAAGATGGACTCCAATCATGGATGCTCGCTATTCGATCAAGCCCCCATCTTCTAAGATTCGGAAGCTGCGTTGACGGTGCTTTTTCTATGATATGGCCTAGCGTATGTGAGCCAAGATCACCGAATGCCTCAGCATCTGGCAGTTCACCTATTCCAACGCTATCCAATACGATTACTGTTATTCGATCAAATCTCATATGTATGACTACCTCCTCTGTAATTGGGATTTATCGATGTCGACCTTTGTTAAGCACGCGGATGAGCTCGAGAATAAACTTCTTTCATTCGCTCTTTGGACACCTGGGTATACTTGAGCGTAGATGATATATCCGCATGTCCAAGCAATTCCTGAACAGAACGAATATCCGCTCCGTTATCGAGTAAATGTGCTGCTACGGAATGTCTAAGCGTATGTGGCGTAATCTCTTCTTCAATCCCAGCTTCCTTCGCGTACTTCTTTATCGTCTTCCAAAATCCTTGTCTTGTCAAACGTGTTCCTAAATGATTTAGAAACAACGCCGATTCAGACGCTCTTTCTGTCAGCAATTCATCACGGCCATATTGCAAATAGTCTACAATTGCCTCCGAAGCTAATTTCCCGAAAGGAACAAGTCGTTCCTTTTGGCCTGTACCCATACATTGAATAAATTCTAGCTGCATATTAACATGCTCAATATTAAGCGAGACAAGCTCCGACACTCTTATTCCTGTTGCATAAATGAGCTCCAGCATGGCTTTGTCACGTTTGCCGGCTGCACTTGAGCAATTCGGCGTCTCAAGCAGCTTATTCGTCACAGAAACGCTTAATATGCTTGGCGGCTTCTTCTCCTGCTTTGGGGCCTCCATATAGATAGACGGATTGCTTTGAATAACGTCCTCTGCGAGAAGAAAATGAAAAAATGCTCGTACTGACACGATGTGCCTGGATAACGTAGCGGCTTTCCTACCCTGTTCCTTCAAGTGGAGCATATACCTCGACATGTGATGCCGCTTCACAGCAGTAAGCTCTGTCAAGCCTTGCTGGTCAATATAAGCTATAAATTGATTCAAATCCCGCTCATATGAAGAAAGCGTATTTGCTGACAAACCTCGTTCTACCTGCAAATGTTGAATGTAGCGATTTAAATGAGCCTTCATTGGACTTCCTTTCACATAAGACACCATTCTAACATGCTTTTCTACAAAAATATTCAACATTCGACTCTATTAATCCTGCTTGAGATCGTTTATCTGCACAACCTTAACAATCCTTTACTCTCCATACCAATAAAACCAGCGAAGCCGATCGGCAGCATCTTTACTGTCTGGAGAGTTAGGGTCCGTCACAAAAACCTTCATGGCATGCCCTTTAGGCTCACGATAAGGATGGATAGGTGAAATCGCGTCGGCAAGCCAGCGATAGCCCCCTGTGACGACAAAAAGCAAAACTACAAAAACAAAAATAAAGAAAATACGGCTCGTCCATCTCCGTATCGAGAAAACCATGTAAACCAGCCTCCTTCATTAGCCGATACGTTGTCACTTGTCCATCCGTATCACCATATGAGGAGGCAGGTTCTATTATGTCAATCATCCTTCAATTGCTCGTAAGGAACGTTATTCAACAAATTTTCTATTGGCACATAAGGCTGATTGGTCGCTGTAGCAACCGGCTTATACGTTACTTTACCTGCATGAGTATTCACGCCTTTTTGCAGCGGCAAGCTTTTTTGAACAGCGTTCATGCCATTATTCGCCAAATCAAGCGCATAGGAGCTCGTTACGTTCGTTAAAGCGATAGTCGACGTCCGCGGCACTGCGCCTGGTATATTAGCAACGGCATAATGAACGACCCCGTGCTTCATATAGATTGGATCTTTATGCGTTGTCGGCCGGTCTACCGTTGCAATCGATCCGCCTTGGTCGACTGCTACATCGACGATTACTGCACCTTTTTTCATACTTTGTACCATCGGTTCTGTTACCAAATGTGGTGCGCGTGCACCTGGAATAAGAACTGCCCCTATAAGCAAATCTGCTTTTGCAACAGCTTCTGCAATATGATACGGACTCGACATTAGCGTATGAATTCTTCCGCCAAATATATCATCCAAATATCTCATACGGTCGGCACTTTTCTCCAAAATAATTACATTTGCACCCATCCCCAGCGCAATTTTCGCCGCATTCGTCCCTACAATTCCTCCACCAATAATGACGACCTCTGCTGGTGGAACGCCTGGAACCCCGCCTAGCAGCACCCCTCTTCCACCGTTAAACGCTTCTAAAAACTGCGCACCTACCTGCACTGACATTCTGCCTGCCACTTCACTCATCGGCGTAAGCAGCGGCAGGCTGCCGTTTGCAAGTTGTATCGTCTCATAAGCGATACCCGTCACTCCACTGTCGACTAGCGCTTTCGTCAAATCAGGGGCGGCGGCCAAATGCAAGTACGTAAACAGCAACAAGCCTTCGCGAAAATAACCGAACTCCTCTGAAAGAGGCTCTTTCACCTTCATAATCATTTCCGCACGCGTCCATACCTCTGCTGCGGTCGCAACGATCTCAGCACCTTCACGCTCGTAAACGCTGTCTTCAAAACCACTGCCGCTGCCCGCTCCTGTTTCTACAAGCACTTTATGCCCAGCTCCTGACAACATCGTAACGCCAGCGGGAGTTAAGGCAACACGGTACTCGCTTTGTTTAATTTCTTTTGGTACGCCTACAATCATACCCATTTCCTCCTCTAAAGCTTTGTGTTTGTTGATGCTTAAATAACCGCTTTCTATGTTGTATGAGAGTTCGGCATGGAATGATCGTCCTTTCCGTGAACTTCACAGCAAAATATATGTAGAACATAAGCTTCATTTCTATACTTTGTTATATTTCGAAAA
>NZ_JBFTSN010000271.1:0-8903 GCF_056400045.1 Paenibacillus sp. 01L418 | reverse complement strand
TACCTCCATTGCTGCTGTCTGTAGAAAAGTCTAATTGATCTAAATATTTGATTTGCCCTTTGGGTTCATTCCCATTAAAGCTCTGAATCCAATTAGGGTCCGTTATAATCCAAAGCTTACCATCCCTAATTCCCCAAGGCTTGCCATCCGCTGAGCTATAAAGCACTTGTGTCGTACTAGTCGCATTCGAATTAAGTACCTGTACCTTTGTTCCATTCTCTAATACCGTAAATTCGTTCGTAAAATAGGAATCAATCTCTGGTAACGCCCCCAGGTTTTTGCGATAGCCCATATACACGGTATTTCGTTTGCCAGCCTTTAGGCTTCCCTGAGCCAATAAAGCTTCACCGTAGATGGTCGTAGCTGGATCGTCCTCCAAGCTGACGACTAGGACTTTCGTGGCTATATTAGGATCAAAAGTAGGCACAACCCATTTATTATCGAAGGTTTGAAGCGTTGCTCCGCCTCGATAATCATTACCTGGGAGTACAACATTACGTCTATTCAACATCCACCAAGTCTCGCCGGCAGGATATACGTAATAGACCTCAGGTCGATAGGTTTCAATATGTGCTAGAGAATCAGGAGCCAGAATCGCATCCTTGTATTCTTTCAGCCAATCGAACTGAATCGGTTTAGCGGTATAATAACCATAAGCTTCCTGGCATGATGTGAAATAATCACAATTAAATAAGAAATCATATATCCCTTTGCTCCCCGCCTCCAGGAGCCTATCAAAATGATTAAACATCGTTTCTTTGTCTGGATATCCCTTTTCGCCGGATTGATATTTTCGGTCCATATTTTCATCCAGCTGCGTTTCCGTCGTCAAAAACCATAAGGTTTGTGCAGATTGTTCGATTTGAGAATAGGTATAACCCGATCTTTCTCTAATTAGATATTCATTATCGCCGTAGATCTCGCCTCCAACGCCAGCAAACCCTCCAGTCTGCTTATCATTAATAAAGTATTTCCTTGTAGTTCCAGAAAGCTTAAATACAACGGGTACATCAACGACATTTGTAATCGCATCTGAAAATCTCATGAGATAGTCGTTATAGGAACCCTCTCTGAAATCGACAAAATCATCCCATAAAACGCCGCGATAAGCATCCGCTGCATACGTAGAACCTGGATTTCCCTTGTCTACCAAATACAATTGGTTGTTCCAAGCAGCCGATCCTTCTCCCCGTACAATGGGCACTAAACGCGCCGCTGTTTCATAAGATTCAACAGGACTGCTCATTTTCCAAGCCTCATTTAAGGCATCCAATGTGTTATATTTCTGTTTTAACCAATCTACAAATTGTGAACTATAGATGGGGGAGTCAAACAGATAACCTTCATCTCCGTTGTATATTCCTGATTCGTTCGTAACAGGATCAACAAACAGTCTGAAATTGGGACCCCAGGTGACCTTGCTAAGCGTGTCTACCATACTATTAATAATCAAATCTCCTGCATCCCAAATATTCCTTAAAGTATGGCCAGAGTACTTAACCTTAGGTGTAAAATAAACGGTATAGGCCGTTTGGTTCGCACTCGGAAGAACAACATTTGCATGCAGCTCGAGCGTAGCTGAATCCACTTTGCGAATATTCTCTTCACCGGATTGAATAACCTCGCCTGTCGTCGGATTCATGACCACATACAGCGCCGACATCGCATCCACATAACCTGAAATTTGAAACGTGGGTACCGTTAAGGTGACTTCTCCGCTATCCACGATATTCTCTTTCTTCAGCACGCCCGCTCCTTCATAGGCTCTCGGCATATAAGCGGAAAGGGTCAACCCTTGGGCTCCTTGTACCTGCAGGCCATAAGTAAAGCCTTCCTGGTCTAAGTAATCCAGCATTTTTTGCCATGCCCATGCCGGAACCTCCATGACAGCCGTATTGATATACATATCCATTGCCCCATGTGCCTTCATATATTGCAGTACTTCAACATCCTTATCCCAATTTGCTTTATTGATTGCAGGATCTGTTTTGGAGTAAAAGAGCAAATAATCCGAAGTAAACATACCACCGATCGGTACGAATGGTTTACCATCCCAAATCATCGTATGCGACTGGTTAGCATACCAGAAATGAGATTGTCCCAGCTTTTCATCGGTAAAAGTACCGTGTGTTAATGGCTTGTAGTCCGTATTGGACGCAGCGACTGTCACTTCAACTTGCCCCGCTGTTTCCTGCTCTGCTTGTAATTTGTGGAGACCCCATGCCACAGTATAGCTGTCAGCAGGCACTCCTTCAGGCAGTGTAAAACTAAACGATGCCTGAGCTTCCACATTAGCTTGGAGCTCGGAAGTATTCACAGCTGCAATCTCGGCAACATACCAAAGCACATCGCCCTTATAAAGGCTTAAATATCCCGTCGTATCAAAATCTACGGCTTGATTCAAAGCATACGTTACATTTCCTGCATAGGATCTAGGGCTGGCTTGGTTCGGCTGAACCTGCAGATTAGCTATCGTTGCCTTTAGCATCGGCACCGCAGCATTCGTTTCTTCTTGTTCAATATTCAAATGGCCTACTTTAACCGATTTCTCGCCATTAACTGCATTATCGTAAGAAATATCTACAATGCCGGTACGGATTTCGTTTTTTCCTTTTGGAGCATTAAACGGAACCGTTAATTGAATCGTTTCCGTATGCTCCTCACCAGCCGTCCAAGATGTTTTATTAAACTCTTTAACCGCCCTTGATACAACTTCCCCCTCATATACTAATTCAACGAAGAAGCTAAGGCTTGCATTGACTGGGGCAATGGCTTTATTCGTAACCGTAACGCCTACTTGCTCTTCTCGATTCACCAACGATTTATCTAACGCGCCTGTTACGTATTCATATTTAACGGCTGCCTTATCAAAAGGTTTGCTTAATCCATTCGGCTGCCACCCCCAAAGGGCAGGCACAACGGCGATTGCATCGATGCCATGATTATACAAACCGTCGCTTGCTCCTTGTCTTGGCGTATTCGTTAAAAACGTGAAGTCATGCTGTCCTTGGCTCAGATCCGCGCTGCTTAATTTGTGCCAATAGAAAGGCATGCCCTCAGCAACAAAGATGGAGCCGTCTGTCACAACAGGCGGGGTTGTATAGGAGCCCTCGTCCAGCTTCCAGTTCCAAGGAGACATCCAAATGCTCAGCCCCGTAGCTAACGCCCAGATATCATAGCTTCCTGTTTCTGGTATATCCACTTGATACTGCGCAGTTGCCGAGGTACCTGGTGTATTGGTTTGCAGCAAGAGATAAGTGCTTCCGCTTGCCTGTGACTCAGCCGCTCCATGATAACCCCCTTGTGCAGAATGAGCGTTTTCTCCTTCCATCCATAAATAATTTTCTTCGTCTGACGGTTCAGGTACAATGGGAGCCGTTGGTTTACTCAGACCATCCGGCTGCCATTCCCAATCAACAGGTACGACGGCGATCGCATCGATGCCTTGATTATATAGACTATCGTTCGCCCCCTGCCGAGGAGCGTTTGTTAAAAATGCTAGGTTGTGCTGCCCCTGAGTCAGCTCGGTGCTATCTAGTTGATGCCAATAAAAGGGCATCCCCTCCGAAGCGAAGACAGCTCCCTCCGTGACAACGGGAGGTGAATGATATATGCCTTCGTCCAGCTTCCAGCTATAAGCGGACATCCAAAGACTCATACCTGTCGCCAGCACCCATATATCGTAGCTTCCGGTTTCTGGTATATCGACTTGATACTCCGCAGTCGCTGATGTATCGGGCGTATTCGTATGCAAGGCGAGGTATTTCCCTCCGCTTGCCTGCGATTCATCATTCCGATAATAACCCCCTGGAGAAACAGATAAATAATCTTCCCCTTCTGTCCACAAGTAAGCATCCGCCCCTGAAGAAGTATCCCTTAAAGTACTTTCGTTTGAAGCTGCGCCATTCGATATGACCGGTAAGCTTGAAAATAATAAGAGAAAGACAATCGTCCATGTCATCCCCTTTTTAAAAGCCTTAAACCTCTTGCTCCTCATGATTAAAACCCCTCTCCTTTTATTAAAGCGCTTTCATTAACCATGATATGATTTCAGCCCCATACGGTAAATGGAGGATTCGAAAGTTGCAGGGGGAATATTTCACATTCGGACCRCTTGGCAAAACCACTCCATTGCTCTATCGTTTATATCCAGCTCATGAGCTCCATCAACTACTTCTCTCGACAATCGATGCATGATATTCAGCTGCCCATAAGGCACGGCTAGTTTATCAAGCTCTTTAAGCGCATGTGCATAGTGGAACAGTTCATCCTTTTTACCCACCTCAATATGCAGAAATCGCGGACAAATTAATCCTGCTATTTCTGCGTCTAGAAACTTATTGCCAGCATTAAACCAAGTAAAATCAGACCAATCATACCTAAAGCGATCGTTGAAAAAGCAGGATGAATACGCCGCCTTAATACGAGTATCCGCTGCTGCTGTAAAGAGGGTATAAAACCCGCCATAGGATAAACCAATCATACCGACTTGGTCAGCGGCGATATCATTCCGTGATAATAAATAATCCAAGCTCCGCTGAATTTTATAGATTTCCACCGCAGCAATAGAGCTGCCCACCTGCTTTAATTGTCTATCGATAGACGCCCTGTCATACGGAGGACCGTATTCCCCTTCCTTCCAGAGCAGAAGCTGTGGCGCAAATACAGCGATGTTCCTTTGAAGTACTCTTCGCGTCATATCATGATAGTTCGTGGGACCATAGAAACTGGAACATAATTCCGGCGTGCCTTCTCCTCCATGCTGTGAAATCACGAGAGGAAAAGGCCCCTCCGTCAGTGGCAGGAATAACAGGCCGTACGTCGTCAGACCATATTCCCCTTCAACCATAACCCTGTAAATTTTGCTTAAACGATCTTGGGCAACCCATTCAACCCGAGCAATAGGTATTGATGAATCTAGCGCTGGATCACTCAGCGGCCATCCTAACATCGCTTTGAATTTCTCACGATAGGGTTCTAGTCCCGCTTCGTACGTATCTATCGATGAGGTATCCGGGCGGAAGAACTCCGCCCGATTCTGATTCCCAGTTGCACGCATTCGCTTGATGAGATGATCGAATTCGATCTTTTGTTTCTCACGATACCAGTTTCCGATATCTGGATCTTCTCCATATAAGTCGTTCTTAGAACCGCTCATTCCATCACAGCTCCTATTCTTCTGACTCCATCATGCTTACTTCTGACAGTATTTTGTCTGTCACGTTTAATTTGAACGTTTTAATTTCAAACTTTCCTAGTGTGATTACCTGCTTCATATTCAATGAAGGAATGTGAAGCTCTGTCGTTCTGCTTTGGCCCGTCGGTTCAAACAAACGAATGATATAATCCTCGGATCGTTCCGCTTTCTTGAATGTCGTTACTAGAATGCTCGAATCACTCAGGATCAGAGATGACTCTGGTCGTTGTCCGGTTCCAGGAGGGAAGAAGGAGAGCGCAAATGGCTTTTCGTTAACCGTAAGCGCATCGCGATCCACAGTCGTCAGAAGCTCTGAAGCTTTTCCCGCGTTAAACCAGAAACGGTACACTCTTTCTCCTTGGTCGATTCGATTGGAATAACGATCCTGCGGCATGATCGTTCGATCATGAATCGGATGCCCTGTGTAGCCTGGAGAGCGAAGCAACGAAAGACGCATCTCCCCATTGGCATAATCAGAACCGTACGTTCCATCATTCATTTCGATCATCACAAAATCATTTTCTTGATCATGGACAGCTGTCCATTTTTGGGCGACAACCTCTTTACCATCTGAAGGCAGATCATCCATACCATACGCCACTTGACCCTGATATTTTGCTTGCTCATAAGGGGTCGGAACGGAAAGCTTCAGCATTTTGCTTTTCTCGTTCCAATGCACGCGGAGCTGCACTTCAATAAGAGTACCGCTCTTAGGCAATTTATAGGTTTGCACGACAAAAGAATCATGATAGTGAAAGATAGCTTCTATGACTGTCCTCACTTCTCCGTCTTCAATAACACGCACAGACTCCAGCATCTGCTCCGTCACCCCAGAGAACTGTGTCCCTTCACTCGCGGACATTAATGCAAACACGCCTGCCACTTGGCGAAAGCTTTGTACGTTCATTCCCCAAGCATCATCATCGTCTTCGATAACTAAGGGCATGAATGCTCCAGGTTTTACCGCATCAATTCCATGCACCCGATAACGATCTATTAATCCGGTTTTACAGTTAACAATCACCTCCATTTCTTCGTTTTGAAACGTTATGCGATGATTGTGAGTTTTAAGTTCCAGCTCGGGTTTTCTCGGTAAAACTTCCAATTGAACATTAAAACGATTCATTTGGCCTGGAGCGAGAACGGCCTGAAATACGGTACGTTTACGCCAATCCAAATTAAGGTTGCTCTGCTCCTTTTCCGCCTGTGATGGAAGACGAACTCCCTCTTGATAGACAACAGGAAGTGAGAACTCATCGTTCCAGTTCTGATCGGATAATTGAAACTCGCATTCCACGATGGTTGAGATAGGGTACGGGTGCGGATTATAAACCAAAATAGGAATCTCGCCTTCATCCGCTTTGCGTTGTCCCTTGGCAAGCGCAAAGAAGGTTTTGGCTTTCAATCGAGAAATGATTTCGAGTCCATGATCAACTAAACGCAAGGAAGCCTCCTCTACGGGTTGAATAGAAGAACCCGGAAGCACATCATGGAATTCCGTGACCATGAGATCACATAAAGCTTCATGAATGTCATCATAGGGATAGCTCGTTAGACTCAGAAGAGCAGCGTGCGAAGCCATCTTTTCCAACATATAAATTTCATTTTCCAACAGCCGGTGCTTTTGTTTAATCCGGATTTGTGAAGTGTAGCATCCAACCGCCCATGGATTAATATCCGATTTATGATGAAGAAGCTCTATACCACTCTCTTTTAATTCTTGGAAATAAGCTTCCGGGGTGGAATGCAGGATTTGAGTATCCTGGCTGGATGAAATCAACTCCTGCAGTTGAACGAGATCCAATCTGGATGGCCCTCCGCCATGATTGCCAATTCCCCAGAGTAAGGAAGCAACAGGGTTATGCTGTTTTTTCTCCAGCCACTCCTTCACTTTATGATCGGCCTGACCTTTGGGGGAATTGTACATCTCAAGCGCACGATGCCCAATAATCTCTGAACCATCATAGCCAGTCCAAATGAAATCCTCTCCAGGCAGCTCACAGTTAACCGGATCAGGACGACAAAATAGGTAGGAATCGAAGCCCGATTTTTTCATAATTTGTACAAGTCCCCGCGTATGTCCAAACGGATCGAAATTAATTGCGGTCGTGGGGTAGGAATCGAATTTTTCTTTGAAATAGAGTCGACCGAGGAGCATCTGGCGAACAAAAGATTCACCTGATGGCATATTACAATCTGGCTGCAAGTACCACCCGCCCATGATATGCCATTTCCCCTCCCGAACAAGCTTCTGAATACGCACGAATAACTCGGGCTCGTACTCCTCTACCCATTTGTACAGCGTAACCTCGTTATGGTTGAAAATAAATCCATCAAAGATCTCACACAGTTCAGCGGCAACTCGGAAGGTAGAAATRGCCTCTGCGGCTCCCTCCTCCCACTCCCAAAGCCATACCGGGTCCAGATGGGCATTGCAGATGAGATGAAAATTTTGCATGTTAAAGCCCCCTATCCCAGTTCAAAACCACACCCAGACAGGGTTTATTTTTATCCGAAATTAGTTTCCATGCCTCTGTAGCTTGCTCCGCTGGAAACTGATGCGTAATGAGTGTTTCTGTCTGCAGCCAGCCCTCTTCTATCCCACGAATCGTCTCATTCATTCTTTGATTATCCCAGCCCGAGGGATTGTGAAGAGTAACTTCCTTCTCCCGTAGAGATTGGATATCAATTCTGCCATCCGTCCCTAGGAACCCCGCTGAAACCAGATGTCCGTTATGACGCAGGTAGGGAAGACATTCGTAGACCGCCGTGAGCGAGCCTACCGTATCAACAATAATGGAGAGATCGGGATTAAGCGAAGAAAGCTGCTCGCTTGCGTCGTTCTTGGAAGTGTTCATTGTGAATGCTTCATCCGGAAGCAGCGCTAACCGATCCTCATGTCGACCCAGCACGGTAACCTTTGCCCCCCTGTGGATTAAGGTTTGAGCTGCCCATTGGCCGACAAGACCGTCGCCAATAACGACGGCCTGATCCCCTTCCTTCACCGGTGGCCGAGAGCCGCAATTATAGCCAACTTGTGTAAGCACAAGCCCAGCAAACGCCACAGGGCTCATCCCGTCTGGAATTTTCCATACTTGGTTAACGTCCGTTACCGCTGGGCTGACATGGCCTCCTTCACTAAATGCCATTCCCTTTACTTTGCTTACCGTGGCAAATACGCGCTCACCTGCTTGAAACCCCTCTACCTGATCACCCAACGCTCTAATTTTACCGACCTTTTGATAGCCGTTGATCTGTGGAAATGGCAAAGCATCACCCTCAAGGTATGGGACTTCTCCCGCGATTCGTTCGCCCTTTAGGAAGGAAGATTCCGTTCCAATACTAATCCAAGAATGCTCCACGTCGATGACGATATCACGACTCCCTAGCTCAGGAACGGTTACCTCTTGATATTCAACCTTGCCTTTATCAACGAATACAACACCATAGCCTTTCATTGCCAGATCCCCTCCGCCTTGTATATTGGACTTAAATCTCGAAATCGGTTTGTGGATAAAAATATACCTTAATCGCTTCCTGCTTATTTAATAAATCAACGGCTTCCTGATACCGATCAAACGTATAATGATGAGTTTGCAAACATTCCATGTTTAATTTCTTATTTCCCACCAGGTCGATTAGCAGCTCATGATCCCTTGGACCAAC
Source organism: Paenibacillus sp. 01L418 (assembly GCF_056400045.1). Classification (NCBI taxonomy): domain Bacteria; kingdom Bacillati; phylum Bacillota; class Bacilli; order Caryophanales; family Paenibacillaceae; genus Paenibacillus; species Paenibacillus sp. 01L418. Next base: position 40 of record NZ_JBFTSN010000271.1, on the reverse strand, counting down.
ATTGCGGTATTTATAAGATTCCAGCTTCATTCCCTTGTAC
>NZ_JBFTSN010000270.1:0-8904 GCF_056400045.1 Paenibacillus sp. 01L418 | reverse complement strand
GCGTCACACTTACCGACAAGCTGCCGGAAGGAACTTCATTTGTCGCGAACAGCGTAATATTGAATGGTACACCCATGCCTGGCGCTAACCCAAACAACGGTATTACAATTGGAAATATGATGCCGCAAACGCAAGCTCAAATCATATTTCAACTCATTGTCGTTTCCATTCCAAGCAGCCTTCAGATAGTTAACCAAGCGCAGGCAGATGCCGAATTTCGAACAGCAGAAGGGCGAATTGTCACGAGTATTACCTACTCGAACACGCTCGTTACACCTGTTAATGAGGTATCGCTATCTGCTCGACTTAGCGCAAGCACCGAACAAACCTTTGTCTCAGAACATGTGACCTATGAACTTTCGATTGTTAATGACGGCAATCTTAGTCTCCGAGAGGCAGTCGCTTCCTTCGATCTGCCTCTCGGCATCCTTTTTGTGCCCGGCAGCGTGACAATCAATGCTGTTATTTCACCAAGCGCTGATCCGAATGCAGGTATCCCGCTCGGCACTATTAGACCACAATCAACCATCGTTATCACCTATCGCGCGCAAACGACGGAGGATGCAGCCTCTATATCTATCAGCAAAGCAAACGTTCGTTATCAAGTTTCCAGCACGCCGGATTATACGCATTCAAATAAGGTCGCCGTTATCCTTATCCAGCCCGAGATCAGCGTTAATAAGCAAGTAGATCAGCTTGTTGCTGCCCCAGGTGATGTCTTGCATTACACGATCTACATTGAGAATGCCAGTAATGTAGCCGTTGATGCCGTGATGGATGACGTTTTGTCTGCTGGTGCTGTCTTTATACCAAATAGCCTGAAGTTGAATAACCATTCGATGCCAGGCGTGTTTATTGAAGATGGCATTAATCTCGGTACGCTGCTCGGGCAATCACAAAACATGATAACCTTTGATGCCCAAATCCCTTTACACCTTGCCACTGTTGCACCATTAACGAACACTGCATCGGTTGTCTACACTTTTCGGCTCTCAGACGGAAGAGTAGTTAGCAATTCCGCGAGCTCAAATGCTGCAATAACAGAAGTGGCTGCTCCTATCATTCAGCTTACAGCAAAGATCACTCCACCTATTGTGGAGTATGGCGATACAATAACCATCGTTTCAACGCTTATGAATAATGGAAACTTGCCAGCTTTCGTTTCATTTACAAGCGAGTTTCCATTTGGCGTGGATTTATTGCCAAAAACGTTCCGTGTAGGTGGAACTCGACTAAACCCCATTGATTATGACGGCAATCAAACTTGGCAGCTTGGGAATGTACTACCCGGAGCAACACTTGAAATCAATTATTCTGCTATCGTTACTGACGCAATCGTTTCTGATGAAATTATAGGTTATGTCAAAGCGAAATTTTCCTATGAGGTAAGYGGGCAAAGCTACACTGGCGAGGCTCTATCCAATTCATTAGTCGTTGCTGTGATTGGGGATGACGAGTGAAACAAAGAAACAAATAAACCCCGATTTGAACCATAATGGTTCAAATCGGGGTTTCAATTATTGGATCTCCTTTTGCCAAAGCTGCCTCACAAGTTGCTTCAAATAAAGGGACTGCGACCAGCGGTCACTAATCTCCGTTTGCCGAGAACCAGCCTCATCTGACGTAATCGCATACGATGGAGGACCCAGCTCAACGACGACAGGGAATGAATCATTCTCTTTTCTTTGTCCAGTAAGCCAGTGTCTCATTGCACTGCCCCACCATCTGGAGAAATGGGGTACCATCGGATGATTGCCAGCTTCCCCCGGGTCGATCTGTATTTGCTCGCCATTTGATATACGGGTATGAATACTGTGCGTGTTTGGCAGCAAGCTTTGCAGCATCTGCTCCGCCTCATCCGAAATCGTATGAAGCTCACCAGCTACGACATAATGTGAATAGTCAATCGTAAGCCTCAGTTCCGGCAGCGACTGCAAATATTGCCGTGTTCGGATAAGATCCTGTGTGATCGTACCTCGGTGCGTCTCTACATAAACCGGGATGCCCGCCTGCCTCGACAGTGCATCAATTCCAGATAGCAGTTCAATGGCGGAATCGCCAATGAGGAAAGGCGTCATCACCTGTGCGTTGATATAGCCGATGTTTTCGAATGCTGCTGCTTTTTCCAAAAACTGAGACATCTCGTTTAGTGAAGAAGGATATGCATTTACACTAAATGACATGTTGTATTTATGGAGCATCTCCTTCCATAAGCTGCTTTCCTCAGGTGCCGGCACAAAGGCGTTAATGCCGTCGAAACCATTCTCTGCTATTAGCTTGAATTTCCCTTCCATATCTTGCGCATGCCCCGCTGTTCCTTGCAATCCACTCATACCCCACCAGGACATCTCAACCAACAATTTTTTTTCTGTTTTCATCATTAATTAATGCGGATAGGCCATATCAAATTCAACTCCGCATGGTCCTCCGTCCGGATTAATTTCCAAATCAACGGCAGTTCCATCCTGTCTAAACAAAGGGCGATAATGATCGCTAATATGAGTTGCTGATGCATTCGCATAATGGCAGATGAAGGCTCTGCGGAATTGATCCTTTGTTTTGTTTCTATATGATCCATGAATCAAGTTCCCGTTGAAAAATAGCACGTCGCCTTTATCCATAATTACCGGCATCGCCTTGTGATCCTTAGGCGGCTTAACGAAATGGGAAGTGAACGATTCCGTTGAATCCGCAATTTCAGGACAGCTAATTTCATGCTCGCTCGTCTTCGGAACGACAAGCAAGCTGCCGTTCTCCTCATTTGCAGCATCGATCGCCGTCCAAGCTGCGATACAATTGCCTGGCTCCACCTGCAAATAAAAATTATCCTGATGCAGCGCTTGACCGCGTGAGCCCGGCGGCTTGTAATAAAACATGCTTTGGGCTGCTAGCGCTTCTTCTCCATAAAGATCGGCTAATACGTCCATGACCGGCTTATGGAGCAAATATTTTTTGGACGTCTCATTAAAGCGATGCGGATGCATGACCCGCGGATAACGCTTTAACGGATCATCTGTCTCTCCTGTCAGATCTGGCTCAAAATAACCCGGCACTGCTTTATGACTCATTTCCTCGAAAGTATCCTCTATCATGCGAATGTCTTCCTGAGAGAAAAGACCTTTTATCACAATGTAGCCCTCAGTACGAAATTGATTAACCTGCTCTTCTGTTAGTGCAATCAATGCTTCTGTCATCGCATAACGCTCCTTCACTGAATTAATCATTGTTCTTGACATAATCATAGTGGTTTCGCTATTTTTAAGGAAGAATGATTACTGCTGAAAACTACTTGTATTATGCTATTTTGAAAATGAAGGAGGAGTTTGGCATGCTTCCAAATCATAGAAAAGAAGCTGAAACAGAAGCACATGGCGGTGTGTTTCTAAGTGGTCTATTTGATGAATCCGACTCCTATCGTTATCGCAGGCCAAACGGAATAAGCGATTGGCTTATCTTTTATACCTTAGAGGGTGAAGGCTATTTACGCACACCCGCTGGAGAGAGGCACTGCCGCAAAGGACAAATCGGGCTGCTGCGCGCTGGCATTCCCCACGAGTATGGGACGATTGCGGGAAGCAGCTGGCACTTTTATTGGGCACATTTTCAGAAACTACCTGAAATCGACTATTTGCCAAAGGATGAAAGCATCGTCATCACGATTCCAGACGGCAATATGAGAAGTAGAGTACAACTCACCTTCGATCATATATTGAGTGATTCGAGAGAGCGGGCAAGCTTCTGGCAAATGTTATGCGAGAATGCACTGCGCCAAGTGATATTGCTCACAGCGCAGCAGCTAGATAAACGACTGGATCCTCGCATCGAGCTTGCCCTGCAGTATTTATCACAGCATATGGAGCAGCCGATACGCATTGAAGAGTTGGCTCGGTCGGTTGGTTTATCTCTCTCGCGGCTATCCCATCTATTCAAGCAGGAGACTGGAACGAGCGTGGTCGAGCATCTGAATCATCTGCGGCTTCAGCAAGCGGCTCTTCTCATGGAGCATATGGGCCGTTCGGCAACCGAAGCTGCGCTTGATGTCGGCTTTAACAATTACAATCATTTTGCTGCTTTGTTTCGCAAAAGTTATGGCGTAAGCCCACGAACATACAAAAAGGACAAAGCCGCTCCTAACGAGTAGCTTTGTCCTTAAGGTTCCATCCATTTAATTAGGAAGTGATCATTATACCTTTTGTACGGCTAAATCAAGCCAATCCATCTCTTCCTTGGTGAGCGAAATGAGCGACCCTGCATCACAGGAATGAAGCTCTTCCGCTGATTGTGCGCCAATCAAGGCACAAGTCGGAAACGGTTGGTTTAGCACGTATGCTAGCGCGATCTGGATAGCAGTAACGTTTTTCTCAGCTGCCAGCTGCTTTGCACGTGCCAGACGCTCCCAATTCTCATCGCTATAGAACACACGTACAAGATCCTCATTATCTCTCACTTCGGGAGTAAATCTACCTGTGAAAAATCCTCTTGCCTGCGATGACCACGAAAGCAGCGGGAATTGCTCTTCCTCATGCCATGCGCACGTTTCCTCATCAGCAGATACGCAGCCATGCCAGAACGGTTCATTAGCTTTCGCAAGGCTAAGGTTCGGACTGCTGAATGAAAAACCGACAAGTCCATTTGCAGCTGCGTATTCATTCGCTTCCTTAATACGCTGCCATGTCCAGTTTGATACGCCAATCGCTCGAACAGTTCCTGCTTTGACATGCTCATTAAGAATATCGATAACCTCTGCTGCTGGTACTGCCGGATCATCCCTATGCAGTGCATAAAGGTCGATATAGTCGGTCTGAAGACGCTTTAAGCTAATCTCCAAATCATGAGCAATAGCCTCTTTGCTCACACGCGAACCCGTATGATCATGATGTGCGCCCTTTGTCAAAATAACCAATTGCTCCCGATTGCCGCGTTCCTGCATGTAGCGGCCAATCACTTCCTCGCTTTCCCCGCCGCAATAAATATGGGCTGTGTCAATTGAATTGCCTCCAATTGCTAGAAAAGCGTCCAGATTAGTTGCTGCTTTCTCGTAGGAATCGTTATAGAAATAATCCGACCCCTTCATTAAGCGAGATACCTGCTTGGGTGAACCTTCAATTTGAATATATTCCATCGTTGTTTTGCCTCCTTAATTATGGGTTCGTTATATTTTAATTCGTGTATGCTCATGAGCAGAAAGCAGGCAAGCATCGATTACTTTCATGTTGTTAACCCCATCAGCGCTGCCGAACTGAAGCTCTGATACACCGTTAATGGCATTTGCCATATGATCGGYCTGCAAAGTGTAGGCGTTTACATGCGGCACCTCAACTTCACGGCGCTCTCCTTTTGCATCGACGAAGAAATTACCGCTGCCCGGCGCGCCAGTCACAAATGCGGAAGGCACTTCGATAATACCCTCTGTACCTAGCACCTCAAGCGGGTTGCGGAATGCTGCCCACATGCCGCAATCAAACGTCAGTGAAACCGCACCTTCAAACTCGATTAATCCAGAGGCCATCATATCGACATGATCATGCTCTGGTGAGAACAAAGCCTGAACGGTAACGGCTTCAGGTTCTTTGCCAAGCAGCAAGCGAGCAGCATTAATTGGATAACAGCCTACATCGTAAATCGAGCCGCCTCCCCACTCCTTGCGGTATCTCACGTTTTCTTTGTGTCCTGCATTGTTGAAGGTAAACGCGCTGCGAATGCCGCGAATGTCGCCAATTTCCCCATCTGCGATCACTTTCTTGATCATGTCGTATCGAGGGTGATAGCGATACATAAAAGCTTCGGACAATAACACGCCTGCTTTCGCAGCAGCTTCAGACATTTCAGCTGCTTCTTGTGCAGTCAAAGCAAGCGGCTTCTCGCACAAAATATGTTTTCCTGCTTCAGCAGCCCGGATCGTCCACTCTCTATGCAAATGATTTGGGAGTGGAATGTATATAACGTCAATAGAAGCATCCGCAAGCAATTCTTCATAACTGCCGTAAGCAGTCGGGATATTCAGCTCTTCTGCCGTCTTCTTTGCCTTGTCCACGTCACGGCTAGCAATAGCCGCTACCTCATTTAATTCCGAAAGATGAAGGCCAGGTATTACTGCGCCTTTCGCAATTCCAGCGCAGCCCATGATGCCCCATTTTAGTTTCTTCGTCGTCACTCCATCGTCACCTCAAMCATTATTTTATTATTATATTGCGATTACAAGCTGAAACTAGCTACACCATCAGTTCAGAGCGCTGCACCTAAATCGTGAGGTACAAATTAGTATCAAACGATTTCATTGTGCTTGCCTCTAGTTTAAAGTAGATAACCAAAAAATAAAATGATATTATTTTGTTATAAGTTAAAACAATATTGTCATTGAGGTGAGCAACATACAAAGACAAATACATCTGCTTACGCTGCCAARTAATCCTTTTTTCTGTTTACCTGAATCTGTCGGGAATTACTGGAATGAGCCTGATCATTACACGCTTCGTATGGCGGGAGCGCTCAATAACTTTAATATTCATTACGTCGTTTCTGGGAAAGGTTATGTGGAATGGGATGGCGAGGTGCACACCCTTGAGGCTGGTGAAGCTGTTCTGTATTTTCCTTTGCAGAGACAGCATTACTATAGCAGCAAGGATGATCCGTGGGATATAAGATGGGTTCATTTTTATGGGAGTGGGCTTCAAGACTATATGATCGAACGAGGTTTTCACAAAAGCCAGCTCTGGACAATCCGTCAGCCAACCGCTTGGGAACAGGTGCATGAGGATTTGCTCGTCGAGGCAGAAAAGTCTCGCATGCTGCATCCGACCAAGCTTTCTGCTCTCATGTATGCCATACTCGCCGTGTTCATCGAGCAAGCTGTGCCGATATCCGGCAGCAAAGCTAGTACGTCCGGCAACCGCATCTTAAAGCTGCTCCCTTTAATGCAGCAGGAAGCGGCTGAGCCGTTCATACTCGAGCAATGGGCTGAAAAAGCAGGAGTTAGCCCCTACTATTTTTGCAAATTGTTCCGAAATGTGATGGAGATGACACCGATGGACTTTATTACACGCTGCCGGCTTCAAATGGCGAAGCAATGGCTTCTGGAGCGCAAGGATGTTAATATCGGACAAATTGCTAGTGATGCCGGCTATCCTAGCGTCAGCTACTTCAACAAAAGATTTATGGCCCATGAGGGGATGACACCTACGGTATATCGTCAGCTTTACGGGGTGTAATACGAATGTTACTTTTTGATCTGTAAGAACACATATGCGCTTAATGCACTCTTTTGTGAGTAACCCGGCTGCACTCGAGCTCTGTAAGAACCTATTGATTCTTACAGACACTTATGAATGTTACTTTTTGCTCTGTAAGAACACATATGCGCTTAATGCACTCTTTTGTGAGTAACCCGGCTGCACTCGAGCTCTGTAAGAACCTATTGGTTCTTACAGACACTTATGAATGTTACTTTTTGCTCTGTAAGAACACATATGCGCTTAATGCTCTCTTTTGTGAGTAACCCGGCTGCACTCGAGCTCTGTAAGAACCTATTGGTTCTTACAGACATTATGAATGTTACTTTTTGCTCTGTAAGAACACATATGCGCTTAATGCACTCTTTTGTGAGTAACCACCCTTCACTCGAGCTCTGTAAGAACCTATTGGTTCTTACAGACACTTATGAATGTTACTTTTTGCTCTGTAAGAACATATATGCGCTTAATGCACTCTTTAGCGAGTAACCACCCTTCACTTGGGCTCTGTAAGAACCTATTGGTTCTTACAGACATTATGAATGTTACTTTTTGCTCTGTAAGAACACATATGCGCTTAATGCTCTCTTTCGCGGGCAACCACCCTTCACTTGGGCTCTGTAAGAACCTATTGGTTCTTACAGACACTTATGAATGTTACTTTTTGCTCTGTAAGAACACATATGCGCTTAATGCACTCTTTTGTGAGTAACCCGGCTGCACCCATGCTCTGTAAGAACCTATTGGTTCTTACAGACACCTACTATTGTTACTTTTTGCTCTGTAAGAACACATATGCACTTAATGCTCTCTTTCATGAAAATAAGAAGTACTATACACACGCTTAAATTCCTAATGGAACCATATATAGTCCGGTATCTCCGTCATTTCTTATCACAACATCAACGCCATACGTTTGCTTAATCGTTTCCGCTGTCACGACTGTCTCAGGCGCACCTTCTCCTACGATGCATCCTAATTTCATCACAATAATATGGTCGCTGTATCGAATGGCCTGATTCATATCATGCAGGACCATTACTATCGTAATTCCATGCTTGCGGTTCAGCGTCTTTACTAACTCTAATATTTCGATTTGATGATAGATATCCAAATACGTCGTTGGCTCATCCAAAAATAACAGCGAGGTTTGCTGTGCCAGCGCCATTGCGATCCAAGCTCTCTGTCGTTCGCCGCCAGATAAATGAGCTAGACTTTGCTTTCGCTTGTTCAGCAGATTCGTGCAGCTAAGCGCCCAATCCACGGCTTCATCATCTAATTCGCTCTCTTGTCCCCACCGCCCCCGATGCGGCAATCTACCGAAGCGAACCAATTTCTCTACAGTCAAATCTGCAGGTGCTTCCTGCTGCTGATGCACCACGGCCAGCTTCTTGCCAAGCTCCTTCGGCTTAAATTGTGCGAGCTTCTTCCCATTCAGCAGCACCTCACCTTCGCTTGGCCGAAGATTTTTCGCCATTACACCAAGCAGAGTTGACTTGCCGCAGCCATTTGGACCAATGATCGTCGTAATCCGACCTTCCGCGATACGGCTGGTTATTCCGTTCAAATGGAAAGTTTTTTTGTCATATGAAAATCTTATTTCATTAATGTCCATGGACGCGTTCGCTCCTTCGCAGCAAAAAGATGAGAAAAGGACCGCCGATAACTGTCATGA
>NZ_JBFTSN010000269.1:0-8912 GCF_056400045.1 Paenibacillus sp. 01L418 | reverse complement strand
ATGCTATATGGGGTGAGAGTGTGGGCTGCGGCGGCGAGATTCGCATGTTGCTGGAGCCTGTGGAAGGACGATTGCGGGCGATTTTGCTTGAAGCGAAAACAAAAAATGATGCCGGTATTTCCGTTAAGCTAATGCGAAGCTGGGATGAGAAAGAAATCAGCTACGCTCTTATTGATAACCTTGGCGATCACTCACTGGTGGACTATGAAGATGAACTGAACAACAATTCCAATCAAATGACGATCGTAATTACGCCTAGACCTCGTTTGGTGTTATTCGGGCTAGGAAAAGACGCGGAAGCTATCTATTCGTTAGCGATACAAATTGGCTTTCGTGTGATAGTAGCTGATTGGCGGCCGGCGTTATGTACGAAGGAAAGGTTTCCACACGCCGAATGTGTGATTGGATCTCCCATACAAATAATGGAGCAGGTGCAACTCCGTCCAGATGATTATTTAATCGTATGCAGCCATAATTTGTCTCAGGATAAGGACATGATTAGGCTTGCATTGCCTCTAAAGCTTGTTTACATCGGCGTTCTTGGTTCAAAGAAGCGGATACGGATGCTGTTTGAGACCTTTCTCATTCCATCCAATGTACACGCTCCGATAGGTCTCTCCATTCATGCAGATGGTCCGTATGAAATAGCTGTCAGTGTTGCAGCTGAATTAATTGCCATACGTGCAGCAAGGAAAGGGAGCCAGCGACAGGAGGGGAGCAAACATGCGAATATCAGCCCTTTATTTAGCAGCAGGACAGAGCAAGCGCATGGGAGTTCGAAAGCAATCGCTCGAGCTGTCGAAGAACAAGCCGCTGGCACGGATGGGGCTGCTGGCTCTGTTGTCCAGCGATCTTCATGAAATCAAGGTTGTTGTTAATCCCGAAGATTCAAATGATTGGATCGGGGCAGAGGATAGTACTGTAATTGCTGCTCATCATTTTCGGTCAAGCGGCGTCACTGTGATTGAATGTGCGGATGCGCAGAAGGGAATGTCCTATTCGATCCGCTGCGGACTTGAAGCGCTTCTGAGAGAGGGAGCTGCGCTTGATGCAGTTGTGGTTGTACTCGCTGATCAACCCTTTATTACTTCCGGAATGATTAATAGGCTTATCCGCTGCTGGAGCGAGCGTCCGGAGCTCGATTTTGTCGCAACCGCAGTGCATGACGCGAATGAAGGGGAAATTGTTCTAATGCCTCCGGCGATATTATCCCGCTCCATGTTCGATTCTTTATTTCAATTAAAGGGCGATGCTGGAGCTCGTAAGCTGTTCGAATCAACTGAATTTCAAGGCTATGGGCTGCTGGCGTTAGATCGTGAGACATTATTTGACGTAGATACGCCAGCAGATTTTGCTTTAGCTAAAAAACGATATTTGGGTTTGACTAAAGAGTGCTAATGATACCTTTTTTAGCAGATCACTTCGGGCCAAACAATTGTACGCAGGCTTGCAATGACCATGTTTGGAGCGGGGGACCGCACTTATTTAGATGCAAACGGATCGGGGGAGTAATGTGAACATGAATGCTCAGGAGATCATGTCATCTCCTCTAGTATGGCATCCTCAGACGGCCGCAGAGGCATGGCTGCTTAAACAAAGCTATGGGTTTGATGGATTATATATTTCAGGTGGAACCTTGCTTCGAACGCAGTGGGAATCTGGTGTTTCTGCTATCCCGAAACATTTGATCAATTTGAGTGCTATTCGTGGATTAAACGAAGTTAAAATCGGCGAATCAGGCGTCATTATTGGCGGCCAAGTGACTTTGCAGGCTTGTCGGACGAATGCATTCCTGCAGCGTAATTTTCCACTAGTCACCGATGCTGTACGCGCAATAGCAGCGCCGTCCATACGGCATTTAGCAACGATTGGCGGCAATGTTTCCTCCTTAATTGGTGACGCTATTCCGGCTCTCCTGGCCTATGATGCTGAAGTGATTTGGTACAACGGTGTAATAGAGCAGCGCGCTCCTTTATCCAGCTATTTGCTTCTAGCAAACGATCCGGCCCAAGGATGTGAGAGATTGCTCCTCAGCATCGTCCTGCCTTTCACATTATTAACGGAAGAGAGCACGGCGTGTGGGGATGAAGAGGAAAATACCATTTCGAAAATCAAGCATTTTGGCGCCTACCATAAAGTAGGACGTCGTGAAGCATTTACTCCTTCTATTGTAACTGCAGCCATATTAGGCGCGATTTCGTCCGCTGGCGTGCTCATGGAACTAAGAATCGCGCTTGGAGGAGGACAAACGCTTCCGCAAAGACTAGAACGATTAGAAGCAGAAATCGTAGGAGCGGCTGTGGATCATCAGCTTCTTCAGCAAGCCTATGATTGTATTTTGCAAGAATACGAACCTAGGGAAGATTTATTCGCATCATCGTCGTATCGGAAGATTACAGCAGCTAACGTCATCGCAGCGGAGCTTTGGAAGGCAGCTAGAGATTGAGGAATGACAGGAAGGAGTGAGCGTATGCTCTTAAACCGCACAAGCAGCGGAGGTAGATGGCGAATCCGTCCTGATGGTCCAGGTAAAGTAACAGGCAGTCTGGCTTATTTAACCGATATGACTAGGGAGCATATGCTTTATGGCCTTGTTCTACGAAGCGAATATCCTCATGCGCGTATTCTGTCCATTCATACAGATAAAGCCAAGCAACTAACCGGTGTCCACGCCGTGCTTACCTTTGAAGATATCCCTGGATTAAATGCTTTTGGCATTGCGCATCCTGACCAGCCTGTTTTATGTGAGGAGCGAGTGAGATATGTGGGTGATGCAATAGCGACAGTAGCAGCTGAATCCCTTGCCATTGCACAAAGAGCTATTGCACTTATCGAAGTTGAATATGAAGTTTTGCAGGTAGTGGATGATCCTGAGCACGCGCTGCGGGATGATGCACCTCTGCTTCATCCAAAAGGCAATGCGATGCACCGGGCATCCTTTCATAGAGGGAACGCTGAGGCTGGATTCGAGCAATGTGCTTGTATCATAGAGGAAACCTATTACACGCCGCGCCAAATGCACACCTATATGGAAACGGAAGGCGGCTTGTTCGTGCCGGAGGCGAATCATCGGTTAACGGTATATTCACCAACGCAGCACGGCTTTATGGATCGTATGCAATTATCACGTATTTTAGCTGTACCACAAGAGGATATTCGGATCGTATCCAGCCCCATTGGAGGTTCTTTTGGCGGAAAGGACGAGTTGAATGTGCAGCCTTATGGGGCACTGCTCGCCACTTACACAGGAAAACCAGTCAAGATGCATAATTCGAGGCAGGAATCGGTTCGTGCTGGCTTAAAGCGGCATCCGATGAAAATTACGATGAAAACGGGCACTGACGCAGCAGGGAAATTAATTGCTCACCAAGTCAGACTTATTTCTGATACGGGTCCCTATTCAACGCTTGGAGCCGAGGTGCTTAATTTTGCTGTAGAGCATGTTATAGGTCCTTATCAATACGAGCATTTGGACGTTGAAGGCGTATCGGTATTTACGAACAACGGCATGTCGGGTGAATTCCGAGGTTTTGGCGGCAATCAAGCTATCTTCGCACTTGAGGGACAATTGGATCGACTGGCTGAGCAGCTTGGCTTAGAGCCTTGGGCATTTCGCCAATTAAATATGCGCAAAATGGACGATCTCGGGCCATTTGATCAACCGATCGTGATGACCGAAGGTGCCGAGCGAGTATGGAGCGCTATAGCAAAGAGCCCATTAATGCAGGAGAAGCTGCAAACCAAGTCACGAAGCAAAGATGGCGCAGAACCTTGGGTGAAAACGGGCATCGGAGCCGCTTTTACGATGCATGGCGCAGGACTTGGGGTTGGTATTCCTGACCCTGCAGGCGGTCGCTTAGAGCTTGCGGAAGACGGGAAGATTGAAGCCGTATTCGGTTATGAGGAGTTTGGGCAAGGTCTCATTGCATCGCTGGAGCAGATGCTCATCGAGCAGTTCAAGTTAGGAGCAGATGATTTGCGGATCATTATCGGCGATACCGATGTCGTGCCAAACAGCGGTTCAACTACGGCTTCACGTGCAACAGCAATGATGTGGAAATCACTTCAAAAGTTAAAGCAGCCATTTACAGAGCAGTTGCTAAAACGAGCTGAAGCAGCGTTAAGACAGCCTGCTCAAGAGCTGCAATTGGGTGAAGGCGGCATAAGAGAGACGTCGAGCAACGCACTGCTGCTTACCTACCAAGAGCTCGCCGAAGCTTGCGATTCCCCTATTCGCTGTGAAACTTCTTTTTCATTTCCAATCTCACCTACAGAACGTGTAGGAGCACATTTTATGTATACCTATTCGGCCGTAGTTGCAAAGGTTGAGATTAATACGCTGACAGGGCGAGTCAAGGTGCTGCAGCAGTATCATGCGGTAGCGGCTGGACCTGTCATAAATCCACAAGGCTTTCTCGGTCAAATCGAAGGAGGCAGCAGTATGGCTCTTGGTTTTACACTTATGGAAGATGCGATTATGGAAAAAGGACAATATGTTACGCGAAATTTGGATACGTATCTTGTTCCGACGATCATTGACCAAAAAGGGTTAGTAGAAGTGGAAGCCATTGAGCATTTGCCTGAGGGTGACGATTATGGGCCACGCGGTATTGGCGAGGTCGGATCGGTTACTCTAGCACCAGCTATCGCAGCTGCTATAAGGCAAGCTTGCGGGAAATGGGTGACTAAACTGCCGGTAGACCCTGCTTTTTTGCAAGAAAAGCCATTTTTTCTTATGAAGGGGTGAACGGAGATGAACGATCATACTGCAAAAGTTCAAACACCGTTTGCACTCCAATGCTTCATTAATGAACAGGAGCTTAAGATTGAAACGGCAGCTTCCACCAGATTGCTGAGCATATTGCGTGATGACTTGGCGCTTACGGGGACGAAGCGATCATGTGATATCGGCAGGTGCGGTGCATGTATGGTACTGATTGACGGCCAGGCGGTCAATTCTTGTTTAACGATGGCTTATCAATGCACCAGCAAGCGGATTACGACGATAGAAGGTATTTCGTCAGAGGGGATCGACCCGATTGGGCAAGCCTTTCTAGAGGAAGGCGGCTTTCAATGCGGTTATTGCACACCGGGAATGATCGTTTCCGTTAAAGCGCTGCTCGACCACCAGCCAGAACCGTCAGACGATGAAATTGAAGAAGCCTTGACAGGTAATTTGTGTCGCTGTACTGGATATGGCGGAATATGGAGAGCTGTGAAACGAGCCATTGAAGGGAGGCGTCAAGCGATATGAGTGATAGGCATGAGATCGATTCACGAGGGGTACTGGAAATGAAAATAAATATGGATCAAATCAATGCATGCACCCGCGAGCTGTTCATAACATGGCTTGGAACGATATTTGAGCATTCGCCTTGGGTGGCCGCTTCGGCAAGTGCAGCGCGTCCGTTTGCTTCGGTCGAAGCGCTTCATGACGCGATGATGAACGTTGTGCGGGAATCAAGAGTAGAGACGATTATTGATTTGTTCCGCGCCCATCCCGATCTTGGAACAAGGCTTGCGGTTGCCGAGTATTCCGCGATAGAGCAGCAAGGTGCTGGTTTGGATCAATTGACGGCAGATGAATACGAGCTCTTCCTCGGATTAAATCAAACGTATGTAAAATCTTTTGGGTTTCCCTTTATTTTCGCAGTAAGAGGAAAAAAGAAAGAGGATATACTCGCAGCGATGGAAGCTAGATTATGGCATTCTGCTGCTGAAGAAATAGATCAAGCATTGCGAGAAATTGAGAAAATTTCCGGATTTCGTTTAAGAGATCTCATCATGGAGTAGAGAAAGGAACGATCATTATGCTAAAATTACGCAGCGGACGAACATTATATTATGGCAAAGGCGATGTGCTGAGCTACCGGACATACGCAATACCGCTTTCTGTTAAATCGATCCCTCAATCAACTTATATAGGCGATCCTAATATTATTTTTGCTCATAACATAACCTTCTCCGTGAGCAGCGAGGTGCTGCTTACCTCCTTTACGGAGGGTGACAATGCGCAGGTCGTAGCTACTGACTCGATGAAAAATTTTATATTACGGCAAACTGCTCATTATGAAGGAAGTACAACAGAGGGACTGCTAGCTTTCATAAGCGAGCGATTTATGGAGCGTTATTCGCATATAGATGCGATTGAGATTCGTGCGGATCGGCTGCCTTTCAACTCCGTCACGATTGCCGAAGGGAGCAGCTGGAACGATAGCCAGCTTGTGTTTCGAAGATCGCACAACGAGCATGCGAGCGCTTCGCAAAAATGGATACGTACAGCCAATAGCTTTCAACTGGCGGAACATGAAAGTGCTTTGTCCCACATTCAGCTCATTAAGGTGAGGGGCAGCTCGTTTTATGGATTCGTTCGCGATGAATATACAACTTTGCCTGAAAGCTATGATCGTCCTTTATTTATTTTCCTTCATATCTTTTGGACTTATGAGCATGCAGAGGATGCTTTGGACAGTAGGCGCGGAAATTATGTTCCATCCGAGCAGATTCATGATTTAGCCCACACGTTGTTCCATCTTGCAAACTCACCTTCCATTCAGTATTTAATCTATCAAATTGGAAAAAGCATTCTTACAACCTTCCCGCAGCTGTCTGAGGTTCGATTCGAGTCGAACAATCGGACATGGGAAACGGTAATGGAACCTGAGCATTCCGCAGCAGCAGGCGTGTTTACTGAACCACGTCCGCCTTATGGCTTCCAAGGATTCACTCTTACAAGAGCTGACCTGATTGAGGGAGAGTGATGCAGTGTGAACGGGAAAGTTACGACGCATGTTCTTGATCTTGCTGGAGGCAAACCGGTTGTTGGCATAACCATAGAGCTATGGTATTTGGGTGAGGAGAGTGCGGAAGCTGCAAACCAGCCTAGGCTCATTGGTTCTTATCAGACGAATGAAGATGGACGCGTTGATAAGCCATTGCTTCTGGGTGAAAGTATGGAGTGCGGAACCTATGAGATCGTTTTTGCAGCAGGAGATTTTTTTCGGCGATCGGAACATTTGTCAGCGATAGAAGAGAGCATATTTGATAAAATTCCGATTAGGTTCCGCATTCGCGATAAAAACTCGCATTATCACGTTCCATTATTAGTTGCTCCTGGCGGCTACAGTACCTACCGCGGAAGCTAGCCCAATTTTGTGGTCATGTATACAAACTATCAGGATAGTGTATGAATATACCGAAAGGGGATTTGACGATGGCGTTAATGAATGAAAAAACTGCAGCTATGACAACGTTATTGTCGCAGCTGCCAAAGGTTGATTTGCATGTGCATTTAGATGGGAGCGTAAAGCCGGAGACCATTAGGGAGCTCGCTATAGAGCAAGGGAATCCTTTACAAATAGATTCGGAAACAGAGCTTCTGTCTCATATGCAGGTTGGAGAAACTTGCGAGAGCTTAAAGGAGTATTTGGACAAGTTTGGTTTTGTCTTGCCGTACTTGCAAACGGGATCAGCGTTAGAGAGAGTTGCATATGAGCTTGTTGAGCAGGCTGCAAACGATAAGGTAAGCTATATCGAAGTGCGCTTTGCTCCTCAGCTGCATCGCACACAAGGCTTAACCATTCAGGATGTCATCCAGCATGTGATAAATGGCTTAAAGCGCGGTGAGCAAGCATTTGGCACGGTAGCTAGAGCAATCATTATTTGTATGAGGCATCATTCCTATGCGCTCAATAAGGACGTTGTTGAAGAAGCAGCGCGATTTTATAATAAAGGAGTCGTTGCCGTCGATTTGGCTGGTGACGAGGCAGGATTTCCCGCCAAGCTGTTCCTTCAGCTCTTTGAAGAGGCACAGCAGCTGGGGCTGCCGATTACGATCCACGCGGGAGAAGCGGCAGGTGCGGAAAACGTGCGAGTCGCTGTCACGGGCTTAGGTGCTGTACGTATCGGCCACGGCATTCGAATGCAGGAAGACCCGGAGGTCGTTGCTCTCGTGAGGGAACGGCAAATACCTTTGGAGATGTGCCCGCTCAGCAACATCCAGACAAAAGCTGTTCCAAGCTGGGACGCGTATCCGATCCGACGTTATTTGGAGGAAGGGATCATTGTTACTGTAAATACGGACAACCGAACGGTTTCGAATACGACGATTCAGAAGGAATACGAGCAGCTGGCTGAGCATTGCGGCTTATCGATGAAGGATATCGCCAAAATCGTGCTAAACGGCGCAAAGGCTGCTTTCTTAGAGGAAGCAGAGAAACAATTATTGATTGCTAAGCTGGAAAATGAATGGGCAGCAAAAGGATTTAAGGTTTAACAAAATATAAGGTAAAAGGCTTCACGTCAGATTTTGACGTGGAGCCTTTGTTTTTGCCCCTAAATCCTTGAATTTATTGAAAATGTTTCATCTGTGCTTTGACAGATAGATATTACTCCCAATCTCAACCATTTTCTGCTATATCCTGTGCACCTTGGGCTTTGTAATCCCTTACATCATGAACTAAGATGGAAAAAGTTATTAATTGTGTTTCGGGAGGGATTCACATTAGTCCAGTTAAACGATATTTACTATGGGCAAAACCTTATTGGTGGTCGATAGGACTTATCATTTTGTTAGGTATGGTTCAATTCGTTGCACCTCTATCAACACCCATCTACACGCAAATTTTGCTCGACGATGTACTTGCAGGCAAAGGGGACTGGGGGCTTTATCAAATTGTAGGCATCATGGCTATTATTTTATTTTTTGGTGTTATTGTCAGTTTTTTAAGAAATTATTTCTCAGCGATGCTTGGCAATCGGATGATGAAGGATCTTCGCGAGCAGCTGTATCATCATCTGCAAAAAATGCCTGTCAGCTTCTATGATCAGAGGCAAGTAGGCGGAATATCCTCTAGAGTCATTCATGACATCGGAGGGGCTCAAAACTTGATTGGCGGGGGCATCATTAACCT
>NZ_JBFTSN010000268.1:0-8961 GCF_056400045.1 Paenibacillus sp. 01L418 | reverse complement strand
CTACCACCATGTACATGGTGAAGTTTATTGCTCCACGGCGTTTTTGTTCAGGCTTGTTTTTCATCATGTGTTCCTTTCCTCACCTAATGACAATCTAGTTTGAAACATTGCTCTTATATTAAAAACCTTATTTAGCTAATTTCAGCAATTGATTTACAATATGATCGATCAATGCACTGGAAGTCATTATATCCGTGGACCAAGATAGCGATGTACCCACCTTTACGATATGATTGTTCTGCACAGCAGGTAGTGATTTCCAAACCGCATTATCAGCAGGTATTTCCGTATCTCCTATGGAGATCAGATAATCCCCTATGTAAGCGTCCAAGACCTCCATAGAGATATCTCCCCAATATCTATCAGTGTCAATAATATCAGTTTGAACTTTTGACGGTGCCTGCATTTGAAGTTCATTATAAACAAGCTCGCCAACCGCATGCTTGGCTCCAGCAACGTAGTTACTTTTATCACTGAATTCTCCCATCGTAATCGTCACGTCTGAAAGACCTGCATTCTGAAGGGCTAGCTTCGCCTCTTCGATTTTTCCGGCATAAGCATTCAAAACAGCCTTAGCCTCTTCCTGCTTATTCAAAACATCACCAATAAAATTTATCCGCTCTTCTGTAGTCATATCACCATAAGGGACATAAATTGTCGGGGCAATTTTGGATAAATCTTCATAATTTTCATCACCCCATGCTAAAATGATTAGATCAGGCTCAAGAGTCATGACATCTTCCGGCTCCGCTTTTATATTAATGGCGTCTTTAATCTGGTTAGCAAACACAGGTTCCGTCTCGCCCCTTGCCGCTCTTGCCACACCTAGAGGAGTTACACCTAGGGCCACCACATCACCCACCAAATAATCGACTACAACACGCTGAGGGTTGCTAGGCACCTCAACATCACCCTTTACTGTAGATATCGTTCTGGTCTGCGAGACTGCTTCTGAAGCTTTCGTCTCCGAGACTTCCGATTGTGTCGTCTGTTGTGTCTGTGCAGGCGCTTGATTCACCGTTCCTCCGTTATTCGCTGGCGTCCCCGATGTACATGCCGACAACAACAGCATCAAGCTCATTGCCGCCGCCAAAATCATTTCTTTACTTCTTACTTGTCCAAACATGGTTGATTCCCCTTCTCTATAAGACTTGACTAGATTCGCTAGTTCCATCTTATTGTAATGAAGATGAGAATCGTTATCAATACCATCAACCTGCATGGATAGTGCGTTTATTTTCCGATAATCACTTGGCGTCATCTTGTAATACTTCTTAAACATCCGAAACAGGTTTTTCTCATCTGCAAAACCAGATCCTGTTGCGATCTCTTTAATGGTTGCTTCTGTATGCTTCAAGTCATGACACGCAGCTTCAATCCTTCTCTGAATGAGATACTCCTGTAAGCTCATCCCTTCCTTCTTTTTAAACAGCCGCGTCAATTGCCCACCACTAATGCCAAACATATCGGCAATCTCTTGAAACATAATCGGCTCTCTGTAATGTTTATCAAGATATATCTTGGCAGAACAGGCTGGATCTGGCTGGAGATACCTAATCTCACCACCCTCAAAATCTCTGTACACCCCATGAATCAGTTGAAATAGAAAACTTTTGGCCTGCAGCTGATCCATCGCCTTACCGCGGTTCCAGCCATTCATCATCTGTTGAAACCAATCGAGCAGCAAGATGGGATTACTTGGCGTATAACCAAACTGTTGAATAAATGGATTCACTTGCTCCAGTAATTGCTGCAGATACTTATTGAAAAAAAGAGGTAATTCTGCTTTATAAAACATCATAAAGGTCTTCACATTTCCCCCTTTAGGCGAAATACTGAGCAGGCTCCCCTTCCCGCCGTGAACTAAACCGAAGCGCTCCATTCCAAATGTAGTTTCATTCAGTTGAATTTCCGCTTCTCCTCCACATGCATAGATAAACATGCTACTAGGCATTTTATACTGCTCTAACGGGTATTGGGGCTCTATATTCTGAAAGCGTACATCTATTAATGTAATGACCGAACGTGTCCAAATACGGGCCATCGTATCGATCATCTCTGGTGTATATACCTGGCTTGCTTCTGCTTCTTCCTGCATCTATCCGAGCTCCCTTATTTCACTTTTTTCTAATTTACTTACCGCTAATAATTGATTTTGATTATCAATATCATTTGTGTTAGATAAGTATATCATCATTAATTGACATTGGGGAGCAGGCAACGGACGTTATGCTTTTCTTCATCCTTTTAGCAGTAGTGTGCGCTAGACACGTTTGAGAGAAATATTTACTTCGTAGGATACAATCCCCTTATAACGTTACTGACGTAATTGGCACACGAGTGGTAAAAGGGCAACTAAAACAAGCAAATTTCCCAAAAAAATATCTCTTCAGCTTAAAGCCCTTGGTGGTCGGTTTATTCAAGCATAAATTCTCACAATTCCCACTTCATTCAGCGAACTGCATAAGTCATAGTTAGCACTATATAAATTATAAAATTTAGTGTATTATACCAAATATGACCAAAATATGATGTCTAGTGATTTGACCGATTGGAGACTACTCTTCAAGAAAGGATATATAAATGAAAAAAATATTTGAATTCGCCTATTACGGTGGATTGGCTGGATTTATTATTATGCGTATTTTTTTATACGACTACAAGGGCATCATGTTCGCTTTTGCTGGATTAGGTTTGATAGGATTTATAGGCAAAAAAATCATTAAATCCAAACAAGCTTCTATCAGCAGTTAGGACTGCAAAAAAACCTCCAGCTACGTTTCGGTAGACTAGAGGTTTTCTTAAAAATCTAAATTATCATCCCTTATGATTGCTCGATAACGCGAACCGCAATACTCTGCTAATTGTCGCTGGCAGCACACTGACATGACTCTCATCACAAAATTTCACCATTTCAGAATAAAAGCCTTTTTCCGCAAGGGGCAGCAGCCGCTCAGCAAGCTGTTCTGCATCCTTCACCATAGCGGGAAGCTCGTCTGCACCAATAGTGAGCATCAACCTCGGTAGATTGCCCTCTTTTATGAAACTCTTCTCAAAAGCTTCGGCTTCCTCCAGCACAGCAAGCAGCGTCACAACATCATTGATGATTTTTCCATAAGCAATCAGTCTGCTTACCCATCCATATTTTATGGCTCACAATGTGCCTCCCTTGGCTCTGTAGTAAGGTTTACTCATCATTTAATTTTTCTTTCGATATTTTCTTCTTCATCATAGTATATTTTCAAAAATAGTTACAATAAATCCCTATTCCATTCTTACATATTTGAGGATTTCAAATCAATTTTCAATTAAGCCAACATAAAAATACCGTTAACCTGGAAGTGATAAGGCTACGGCATTTTCTGCACTATTTATTTCTTTTTTAGATTCCACCGATAAACAGTTGTTAGCGTTTAGTTAATGCACGCAAAACCTCTTTCGGAAATTACCAAACTATATTTCGTTGCTTGCGCTCTTTTAAATCAAATATAATTTAAATGAAATAGGAATTTAGTCCCTTGGTACAAAAGTATTGTTATCCCTATAATCAATGGAAGAGTAACAATTCTTATTCAACTGCTCTCAGTACCTCCTCTACCTTATCGGATATATCCCTTTATACTAACAACTACAGCAAATATACGAGGAGCGACCGAATTGCACATCGATTTTTTGTTTACATTATTATTGAACATCCTCAGCTGCTTGATCCTCATTTGGTCCTTCTACAATGAGCATAAACAATTTCGGATATTTAAAAAATCCAAAAAAAATGTTCAGGTATATAATCCATCTTTCCTTATTCCCGACAAAAAATTCACTCTCACAGTGCTGTCGTATGTAGTTATCGTTACGACCTTATGGATACTGCTTATCTTTGGTTTAACGGATATCGTTTATAAGCACTGGTTTGCGTATGTTTTTCCCATTATGCTCACCACCATATTCTCTGGCGGTAAAATCAATTATTCAATTGGTGAAGATGGCGTGTACCATGCAAAAACAGTCATTCCTTGGGAGGATGTTGTTTATTATCAATTGACGGAAACAGATCCTTTTCATACGAAATTTTCACTCGACATCCACACAAAACATCAGGTTTTTCGCGGAGTAGTTCATGCCGATTCCAAAAAAAAATTACTTGTGCTGCTTCGAAATGTTCCGACTTCAGGTAATGTAGATGAAATTCCAACTGAATAGGACGGGCTAAACCGTCTTTTCCAATATAAAAAAACAAAAACAGCAGCCCTCGGGAGTCCCATGGTCTACTGTTTTTTTTGCGTTTAAGCCCTTATACCCGCGCACGAATTCCATCTATATAAGCCTTTGACTCCGCCATCTGATGCTCTTTCGCTTCTTCCATGATGATGTGTACATGCGGCTTATATTGATTCAAAAGCTTCATATACAGCTCATAATTCATCTGTCCGAGGCCAGCAGTTACGGTAGCCAGTTCGCCACTCCCGAGCAGCATGCGATCCTTCGCATGAGCCGCAATAATACGATCACCGAGCAGTTCGAACGCTTGCCCAATGACCTCATCCTGCCTCGTAAAATTAGAAGATGTCAGCAGATTGCCAGGATCAATAACGACACCGATATTGGAGGAAGGAACCTCCCCCAGCATCCGAGCCAGCTCAGGAGCCGTTCCAATCAAATGGTCGTTTGCCGCCTCTAGACCGACAAAGACGCCCCACTTCTCAGCTTCCTCTACTAACTCCTCTAATGTCACCTTCATCACGGACCAATCTCGGTCAGTGTAGTCTCCACCTTCATTCCGTCCCGTTTCCGCAGCTACCATTGGCGCTCCGAAATACTTCGCATAGCGCAGCAGCTCCTTAAAGCGATTCACATTGGCACGGCGCAGCTGCTCGTCACGTTCAAATAAATGAACATAGCAGCCAAGCACTGAAATCGAAACGCCATGCTTATCGAACTGCTCGCCGATTGCATTCGCAAGACCTGGGCTTAAGTTCCCAGGCTTGCTGAAATCGACATCGCTAATCGCCTTCCACAAAGCTAGCTGCACATGGCTGAAGCCGCTCTCCGCAACCTTAGGAGCAAGCTCCTTGTACGGCAAGCTTCCGAATAAATGAGCGAGTACACCGACTGACATCTGATCGTCTCCTTCAAGTTTAGGCGCTGCCCTCGAGTGCGACATCCACCTTCGGCGCGTACACTTTTTTGGCTAAATAAGATTGCGCAATCATGAACAACCCACCTGTTACCCAGTAAAGTGAGATAGCTGCCGGTGCCGATAGAGCGAATACGCCCATCAGTATCGGAGACAGGTAACCCATGAAAGCCATCTGCTTCTGTTGTGCAGCATTCGCATTGGGCTGCGTCGTCTGCGAAACCTTGAATTGTACAAAATAAACGAGCGCTGCGATAATCGGCAGCACAATATCCGGCGAGCCTAGCTTAAACCAAAGAAACGAATGATCTGCCAGCTCTGGCGTAAGCTTGATTGCGGAATATAGACCCATCAATATCGGCATCTGAATGAGCATTGGCAAACACCCGATAGCGAGCGGATTCACTTGGTGCTTCTGGTAAAGCTGCATCGTTTCCTGCTGCAGCTTCTGCTTGGATGCTGCATCTGATTTGTTTTTGTACTTATCTTGGAGCTGCTTGAGCTCCGGCTGAAGGATAGCCATCTTTGTTTTCATCTGGTTCTGAGATCTATACTGGCGCATCATGAGCGGCAATAGAACAAGTCTGATCATAAGTGTAATGCCAATAATCGCAAAACCGTAATTTCCGCCAAACATATCAGCCAGATATTGAAGCACCGCTGATAATGGGTAAATGACATAGTGGTTAAAAATACCCGGTGTATTTCCATCAATCGTACCACTAGCCGTACTACAGCCGCTTACTAGAAGCAGCCCTGCCAGCATCAAACCGGCCATTAATACACGTCCGTATTTTAAAGAAGTGAATACATTGTTCGTTTGCATAAAAATCCTCCTCGTTTGTTTGAAAATAGCTGAACAAACGAGTTGGAACAGTCTGCTATGTCATCATCTGGCGATTCTTTCCGCTTTACCTTGCGAACTAACCAATGATGCAGCGGTATTGAACGAATCAATACCTGCGGCAGCAAACTATACATTATACTTACAACCTGATTCCGTTCCCAGTACTCATAGGCACCAGAATGCAGATGCGAAGCGTAAGCATACGCTAATGAACAAAGTAGGCTGATTGAAATGAGATACGGTATGATGTCATGCAGTTCAAGCTCGAACAATGTACTCACCTCCCTTCATCTAAAAATAGTTTTCTTTCTATCTGGATATTATAACAGTAATTCTGATCAAATGACGACTGTCAAAATCTCGAATATGCAAACAAAAATGGCAGGCACTAATTTCTTCAATAAATGCAGTCTTTTCGCATAAATTATTCAGCATAAATATAAGTGGGTACTAATAAATATGCTGAAATTTTCACAAAAGTGGCCCATTGGTTATTTACAAAGGATAGTGAACACCATATAATTTCTAATGTTACAGGCGCATACGGCTGAAACGGAGCTATTTTATCATATACACTCATCTCGTGATGACAGATAAGCCTGTTAAACCTATCAACTTAGAAGAAAGAGGACACCATGAATCGAAAAAAGCTCAAAGTCATTTATTTATCGCTTATCGTCTTTACGGTTCTGCTAATCGGACTTGGACAAGCCTTCCCTATGGGGAAAAGCAGCGCTTATTCCGTTAGTGCAGAGAGTGCATCAAGCACTCCAGTTAATGGTCAAAAAAAGAAACTCATAATGGGCACATCCGCCGATTATCCACCTTACGAAAGCGTCGATGCCAAAAACAACGGCGAATTCGTTGGATTAGATATCGATATAGCCAAGTATATCACTAGTCAGCTCGGATACGAACTGGAAATCACACACATGGATTTCAATGGGCTTGTTGCTGCGCTTCAGACCGGCCGAGTCGACTTCGTCATGTCCGCAATGTCCGCCACGGATGAGCGCAGGCAAAATGTCGATTTCTCTGATACGTATTACGCTGCCCGCAATACGATTGTCTCAAAGAAGTCTGCACCGCTCGAAACAGAAGCTTCTTTATCGGGTAAACTAGTCGCGACGCAGCTTGGCTCCACACAGGATCTTTACGCAGAAACGATTGAAGGAGCCACGCTTAAGAAGCTTAATAAGATTCCAGATCTTATTCAAGAGCTGAACTCCGGACGTGTCGATGCGGCTATCGTAGAAGACGCTGTCGCCATTGAGATGACCAACCTTAACCCGGGTTTGGCGATGCATTTCCTGCCAGCTGAATCGGCGGAAAATGGTTATGCCATTGCATTTCCTAAGAAGTCCACTATTGTGAACGAGTTTAACGGTGTCCTCTCAAAAATGAAGGACGACGGCAAGCTCGATGAAATCGTGCAGAAATGGTTTACTGCTGAGAAGGAACAATCCAACTCTCTGCTTAATTTGAACATCGACTTCAGTATACTGAAGGGATACACTCCTTATATTCTAAAGGGTGTATATGTCACGCTGCTCTTCACCCTTGTCTCCGCATTGTTCGGACTTGTGTGGGGTACAGTGTTGTCCCTATTCAAAATATCCGGCATTAAGCCGCTTGAGTGGTTCGCAACCGCTTATACATCTATATTCCGCGGCACGCCTCTGCTTGTACAACTGACCATTATTTATTATGCAACGCCGCAGCTATTCAATTACGATATACCTGCGTTAATGGCTGCCGGCCTTGCCTTCGGACTCAATTCAGCTGCCTATTTGTCAGAAACGATCCGCGGCGGCATAATGGCCGTGGACAAAGGGCAGCGCGAAGCTGCCATTGCACTCGGCATTCCGTACCGGAAGATGATGCTTCGCATTATATTCCCGCAGGCGCTTCGTAATATTTTGCCGGCGCTCGTGAACGAATGTGTTGCTTTGCTTAAGGAATCGTCACTCGTATCTGTCATTGGGGTATCCGATTTGATGCGCCGTGCAGATGTAGTACGCTCCACTGAGTTCCGCTCCATTGAAGTGTTATTATTTATAGCTGCAATCTATTACGTGCTTGTGCTTGTCTTAACATCCTTTGCTCGAATGCTTGAAAGGAGGCTGCGCCGCAGTGATTAATGTAACCGACTTAACTAAAACCTTCGGCAAAAACCAAGTGCTAAAAGGTATTACAACAACCGTTGAAAAAGGAGAGGTTGTTGCTCTAATCGGACCATCCGGCTCAGGGAAATCCACCTTTCTACGTTGTTTAAATATGCTGGAGACGCCAACTTCCGGCGAAATTACAATAGATGGAACAGCCATTACCGACCCCAAAACAAATATTGCCCGCGTGCGGCAGCGGATCGGCATGGTATTCCAGCACTTTCACCTATTTCCGCATATGACCGTGATCGACAATATTACGTTTGCTCCGATTCAGGTCAAAGGAGTATCGCAGCAGGAAGCCCGTAAGAAAGCGATGGAGCTGCTAGCTCGCGTAGGTCTCTCGGACAAAGCAGATAGTTATCCATCCCGCTTATCCGGCGGACAGAAGCAGCGCGTTGCGATCGCAAGAAGCTTAGCGATGGAGCCCGACATCCTGCTGTTCGATGAGCCAACCTCTGCGCTTGATCCTGAGATGGTCAAAGAGGTGCTTAATGTTATTCGCAGCCTTGCCGACAGCGGCATGACGATGCTTATTGTTACGCATGAAATGAAGTTTGCCCGTGAAGCTGCGGACACGATTTATTTCCTAGATAACGGCAAGCTTGTTGAAAAAACGAAGCCTGAGCAGTTTTTCACTAAGCCGCAAAGCGAGAGAGCTGCACGTTTCCTGGAGCAGGTGCTTTAAATTAGCTTATTAAGGATAACAGGTGCTAAGCGCACATTTAAACAAAGCTCTGCGGCTCATTCTGCCGCAGAGCTTTCTCTTTTATACGCTACTCCTTCCGATCAACAAGCGACTCCATCTCAAC
>NZ_JBFTSN010000267.1:0-9020 GCF_056400045.1 Paenibacillus sp. 01L418 | reverse complement strand
CACCTGAGGTAAAAGTATCAAATGAATATATCTATTGTTTCTCTTGCTGCGTTTAACGAAATCAAGCTATATTTAATCCGAATTATAGGGGGGCTTGATTATGTCGCACACGAAACCGAGCTTATCGATTCAAGAAGTGAATACGGTGCTGCAGTGTCACTTTGGAAGCGAAGTAAGCCATATTATGGCTAATGAAGGCGGTAATTTCAGCAGCGTTTTTTTCTTCGAATGGGCAAATGAACCATATGTAATACGCTTCAATTCATCCAAAGAATCATTTCTGCAGGAAGAGACGATTTCAAATCTGCTTTCTTCACAAGAGTTGCCTTATCCGAAAGTTTGCGGTATCGGTGAAGAGCGGCATTTCTCCTATTGTATTTCTGAGCGAAAGCTTGGAATCGTACTGGCGGATTTGCAGGCTGAGCAAAAAATGGCCGTTGTGCCGGATTTGGTTCATGTCATCTCCAAGATGAATCAGGTTCATTTAGGACAAACAACAGGATATGGCCCGGTCATCGACGGAAAAAATGGTCAATATGCGGATTGGGAGTCATTTGTAGCATCGTTTTTTGCAGAGAATCAGGAGGGAACCTTTTGGGAAAACTGGCATGAGCTGTATCAGACGACCTGTTTAGAGCGTGATGTTTTTGAAGAGATATATTCGAGGCTGTTGGCATTTTGCAGCTATAACGCAGCACATAGACATTTTGTTCATAATGATTGTCATGAGTGGAATATTATTTCTGATGGCAGCAGCATTACCGGAATTATAGATGCAGGTTTCATCTATGGCGACTTTATGATCGATATAGCGACGATAGAAGAAGCAGTACCTGGTATAGATTTGGGTGAAGCATTCCGTGTTCATTATGAGCATTTAGGCAAACCAATTGAAAACTTTAAAGAACGGCTTATTGGAGCTCGATACTTTAAAGGTCTGGACGGTCTTCGCTTTTTTGCGAAAATGGGCTGGGATCATGCATATATCGAGCTTCGTGATAAGCTGCTATCTCTCCCTAAGGGATAAAACCTTATAATGCTTCTCTACACACTCAGAGACATTTGCACATATAATGAGAACACGCAACTGACAACATGCTGACGGTTTTTGTGCAGTTTGGATATATTTTTTTTACCATTTGAGGTATCCTTAGAATCACATTGTTTTTTAGAAAAATACTTCAGGCATCATTGTCCATGAAGTAAAGGATTGGGTGATTGAAATGATTGTTATCAAGACGAGTGAAGAAATAGCAAAGATGAAAAAAGCTGGTGAAATTTTAGCTGCTTGCCACCGAGAGCTGCGTACATTTATTCAAGCAGGCAAAACGACATTAGAGATTGATAAATTTGTCGAAGCTTTTTTGCAAAAGAATGGAGCAACTCCTGAACAAAAAGGATATCACGGTTACCCTTTTGCAACATGTGCCTCGGTTAATGATGTAATATGCCACGGTTTTCCAAGTGAGCGGGCATTAGTCGATGGTGATATCGTAACCATTGATATGGTAGTCAACCTAGACGGTTGGTTAGCAGATTCCGCTTGGTCTTATGCAGTCGGCAATATATCGGAAACATCACAAAAGCTGCTTGATGTGACAAAGGAATCCATGTATAAAGGGATAGAGCAGGCTGTAGTCGGAAACAGAATCGGCGACATATCTCATGCGATTCAAGCTTTTGCTGAAGCACAAGRCTTCTCGGTTGTAAGAGATTTTATAGGTCACGGTATTGGTCAGAAAATGCATGAGGAGCCTCAAGTGCCTCATTATGGCCCGCCGAATCGAGGTACACGTTTAAAGGCCGGGATGGTTTTGACAATTGAGCCTATGCTTAATACTGGGAAGTACCACAGCAAAATCGATGAAGACGGATGGACGGCTAGAACGATCGATGGCGGTTTATCTGCGCAATACGAGCACACGCTTGCTATTACAGAAAATGGTCCGATTATTTTAACCGAGCAATAGATTTAATAAATGAACAGACTATAGCCAATTAATATGGCCTAATGGCCACTACTATAAATTTCATTGTACTTGGCCTGCGTGCCTGTTTGTTCCTAGTGGAACAAAAGGCCACAGGCTATTTTATTTTATAGAACAAAATTCTAAGTTTAGAAACTGTCCCCAAAAGGGCGTGAGTGAGTAGACTTTATGGATGTAGAAAGAACCTTCCAATAAACTGTAAAAGTGGAAACGAAGGTTCTTTTCTCGAAAATTAATAGATGTAAAGCTTGGGTATGGATTCCGAAGTTAACTTTTTAAAACACCCTTCTTTTTAAACATTTTTTAACGACATGTTACTTTTTTAATAGGAAGAGTGTCTTATTACATATCAGGAAGAAGTTAGTCTTCATGCATATTTCGGAAAAACGCATCGATAATCAGATGAATACCTTGAAGAGAGGGAGGAGCCATATTGAGCAAAAAAATGGGATATATGTTATTAGGCGTTTTCTCTTTGCTGCTTGTCATTTTTTTATTCAACTGGCTTAGAACAAATACTGACAATTTCGGAATGCTGCAGAGCTTCTCTGTGACGATTAATAATCAATCGGATTATGATATCGTTTCGGTTGAAACTGGAATTATTTCAAGCCTTGAAAAGCATAGCTATGCAAAAATAATAAAAGSTGGCGACACGGTTCGAATAAAACCGCAATTGAAATTAACAGGTGAAGGTGCCGTATACTTGAAATATACGGATGACAGGGGAATGACGAAGGAGACTGTTGCTTGCGGTTATACAGAATCCCTTTCTGGGAGCACGAAGTTAACCGTTGATAATAATGGAGTTACAGAGAATGAACAAAAGTGTATGTAAAGCTTGTTGATCTCTCTAATGTGCAGTTCCGTATTATGCGATTTTAACTAAACGTAATGATAATAATGGTTAAACCCTTTTCTCATTTGTGAGATAAGGGTCTTTTTTGTGCGGATAATTGTCGACTGCTTTGGGTGGAACTCATCCCTTGTAAACTGTAAATCTCTAGTTAAAGTAATAAATATAACTATTATTTTTAGAGCACAATCTATATTTCTTCAGGTATTTTATTCCTTTCTGCTTTGATAAGATTTTTGTGTAAGCGTTATCAATTCGTATTAAGATAAGGGGGATGGAAATGCGAAGGAAGTTAAGTATGCTATTGGCGTTCATTTTGCTCTTCGGTATGCTGACGCCGATAGGAAGATTCGGGAACACAGCTCAAGCAGCATCTACAACAGTGCTTCAAAATGGGTTTGAGGATGGAAATGCTGGCAGCTGGCAGCCGTTTAATTGCAGCGGAGGCACTCCGCAGGCAGCCGTTTCTTCAGAGCAGGCCGCAACGGGATCAAAAGCTTTGAAGTTATCTGGGCGGGGGAGTGTTAGCTGCAGCCCGAGCATTGAGCTCAATGCTTTGCTTCAAGAGGGACATAGTTACGATATTTCGTTTAAAGTAAAGCTAGGAGCAGGTACAGATCAAGCGCATGTTACGATGAGAATGACCGATCAAACGAATAACTTTGATTGGATCGTGGGCAACCAAAACATTGATGATCAAAGCTGGACAACCTTCTCGAAAACATCGTATACGAGACCTACTGGCTCAAAAGCTATGACGATGTATTTGGAGACAGTTTCGTCGACTGCTGACGTGTTTATTGATGATCTCTTGATCGTAGATCATACACCAACTGAAAACCCTGGTAGTGGTGGAGGTACTCCGATTGGGCCATTGGAATTCGGCTATAACTTTGATGGCGGTACAGTAGAAGGCTGGAAACCAAGGGGAGAGGGCGTAGCCGTAGCGGTATCACAAGAACAGCAAAAGTCAGGCCAATACAGCTTGAAAACGACAGGCCGTTCGTTGGACTGGAACGGGCCGGCCGTTAGTGTATTCGACAAAATGACCAGAAATGCAAAATATGAGGTTACAGCTTTCGTCAAGCTTACTGAAACGCCTTCCGCTTCCAGAACGATAAAGTTATCGGCTGAACTGGATGCAAGTGGTTCATATAGCTGGGTAAGCATTGCCTCAGCAGCAGTAACTTCGACAGATTGGGTACAGCTTAAGGGGACATTTAGTTTCAATTCGAATTTAACAGATTTAAGCTTCTATGTTGAAAGTTCGGGTGTAAGTGACGCTTATTATATCGACGATATTAATGTCTTAATGACGGAACCGCCGCCTAAGACATCCCTACCTGTTCAGACAGATCTAGCGAAGCTGAAGGATGTTTATCAAAATTATTTCAAAGTAGGGGCAGCGCTAGAGCCGATTCAGCTTGAAGGGAAAAGCAGAGAACTTCTAGATATGCATTTCAGTTCAGTCGTTGCTGAGAATGCAATGAAGCCTGGTTCAATTAATTCAACAAAGGGAACTTACAATTTCGAGAGTGCGGATAGGCTTGCCAAATACGCAAGAGACAACAAAGTAAACATGCGATTCCACACGCTTGTGTGGCATGAACAAGCAGCAAACTGGATGTTTAACGATGATAATGGCACCGTATTGAGTCCAACTCCAGAAAACAAAGCGCTTGTTCTCAGTCGGCTAAAAGATTACTTAAGCGCAGTGGTACCAAGATATGCAGACGTCGCGACGGATTGGGATGTCGTGAATGAGGTCATTGATGAGGGCAGGCCGAATGGTATGCGTAATAGTTTATGGTATCAATTAACAGGCGAAGATTTCATTAAAGTTGCCTTTACTGAAACGCGTAGATTGCTCGATGAGTTGTATGCGCAGGACCCGATAAAATATGCAAAGGCTAAGGATTCCAAGCTAGTTATTAATGATTACGGAACAAATAATCCGCAAAAAGCAAACTTTTTATTAACCCTTGTAAAGAGATTAAAAGCAGAAGGTGTGCCTATTGATTCGGTTGGCCACCAAACTCATATTAACATTAGCGGACCGTCAATTCAGCAAATTTCGAATTCAATTAAGATGTTCGGTGAGGCCGGCTTCGACAACCAATTAACTGAATTTGATGTCTCGGTTTATTCGAACAACACGGATGCCTATCAAGAAGTGCCTCAAGATTTGCTTGCCAAACAAGGTTACCGTTTTAAAGAGTTGTTCGAAGAATTGAGAAATTGGATGATATGGGCAGGACAGCTGAAAATCCGGAAGGCTGGATAAGTAA
Source organism: Paenibacillus sp. 01L418 (assembly GCF_056400045.1). NCBI lineage: Bacteria > Bacillati > Bacillota > Bacilli > Caryophanales > Paenibacillaceae > Paenibacillus > Paenibacillus sp. 01L418. The sequence continues at coordinate 3,888 of NZ_JBFTSN010000267.1, read as the reverse complement.
TGTTACCTTCTGGGGAATCGCTGACGACCATACATGGCTCCACAATCGTCCGGTCACTCGTCAAGACGCGCCATTTGCTTTCGATAAAAACTTCCAAGCGAAACCTGCTTATTGGGGAATGGTTGATCCAACGAAGCTGGTAGCGGTGAAGAAAACTGCAAATGCTGCAAATGGAAGTCCAAACCCAAGCAACATCAATGATATTTTCTGGAGTACAATTCCAGCTATTTCATTGGAGAAGAGCGGCGTATTAGATGCTGCTATGAAAGTGCTGTGGGATGAAAATAATATCTATGTAAAGGCAATCGTGACTGATCCATCGAAATTTGCTGGTGATAAGGTCGATTTGTTCGTGAAGAGCGGAAATGAAATTAAAAAGGTACAGGTTGAAAGAGGGGTAGCTAACGCTGTAGAAACGAATAAAGGTTATACAATTACTGCTGCTATTCCGTTAAGCGGAAGCGCAGTGGACAGCAAAGTATCTTTTGATATTCGCGTCACAGATTCTGGTTCAGATGACGGTACTGAGCATGGCAAGAATGGCAGTATCATTTCGTGGAGCGATCTTGGAAACAATCAAGATCAGAATAGCAGCGGTTATGGCGAGTTGACGCTTATCTCAGGAACAAAAGTATCAACTGCAAAATACGGCACGCCTATTCTCGACGGTGAAATGGATGCAATGTGGGCGAGCGCCAGCAAGCTTGCTACCCAAGTTAAAGTAGAAGGCGGCGAAGGATCTAAAGCTGAATTTTATACGATGTGGGACGATAAGCATCTTTATGTTTATGCTTTGGTAACCGACAAAAAATTGTCGGATGCGAGTCCAAACCCATGGGAACATGATTCCATTGAAGTTTTCGTAGACCAAAACAATGGAAAAACTAGCGCTTATGAGGGTGATGATGGTCAATATCGAATTAATTACAAAAATCTGCATACGGTAGGCGGTCATGCCTCTCATGACAACTACACTTCGGTGACGAAGACAGTTTATGGGACTGATAATATTGCTACGGGTTACATTGTAGAGGCTGCAATCAACTTGGATTTGATCACTCCAAGCAACGAGACGATCATTGGTTTTGATCTTCAGGTCAACAATGACGATAACGGCACGGGTAAAAGAGATAGCGTATGGATGTGGAACGATCCAACAGGAAAGTCTTATGAGAACACCTCACGATTCGGTGTGCTTGTATTAGCTGGCAAGCCTAATGGCGGCGGAGACCCTAATCCTGGCGGCAACGGCAACACAGGCAGCATTCCTGCTAATAAACCAGGGGAAATTAATGTTACTATAGATGCGAACGGCAATGCTAAGGCATCTATCAGTGCTGCCGATGTGAAAGTTGCTATTGCAGATGCTAAAGCCGGTTTGTTGAAATTCCAGGCTAAAGCTGTGGATAAGGCGAAGCAGGTCGCTTTCAATATTTCTGTTGAGCAAGTTCAAGCTGCGAAAACGGCAGGTATTAAAACCATCGAATTCAACGCTGGCCTTGCTACTGTTCAATTGCCGATTTCATTATTCGAAGCCACTGAATCGACAGGAAATATTGAACTCATTGTTAATAAAATCGCAGCCGAGACAATGTCTAGCGAGGTTCGTGAACAGATTGGAACGAATGCGGTTTATGATTTCAGCTTAATCATTGGCGGCAAGATGATAAGCCAGTTTGGAAATGGTCTGTCTGTAGATGTATCTGTGCCTTACGAGTTGAAGAATGGCGAAAATGCAAATCAAATCGTCATATTGTATATTTCTGAGGATGGGAAGCTTGAAGTGCTTGCGAATAGCAGATACGATGCTGTTACAGGTATAGCCAAGTTTATTACGACTCATTTTAGTAAATATGCTGCTGTTTCAATCGATGTAAGCTTTAAAGATATAACTTCTGTTACATGGGCGAAAGACAGTATTATCGGGCTTGCAGCTCGTGGCATCGTTACGGTTGCATCTTCACAAGCTTTTGAGCCTAATCGTTCAGTGACGAGAGCAGAGTTTATCCATATGCTTATTCAAACGCTAAACCTGAAGCAAGCAGGAGCGATCAGCACATTCCATGATGTGAAGGAAGGCGCTTGGTATTATAATTCAGTTGCTTCAGCTCAGCAATTAGGCATTGTTACTGGGTTGTCAGATGGGACATTCGGCATTAATAACAAAATAAGCCGTCAGGATATGGCAGCAATGGCATACAGAGCGTTGCAGAAAGCGGGCATTCCGTTAGAACAAGTGAACGATAAAGCCCAGTTCAACGATGCAGCAGCAATAGCTGAATATGCCAAAGAGGCTGTAGCCATGCTGCAAGCAGCAGGTACAATTAATGGCATGGGCAACGGCAGCTTCGCACCAAATCAAACGGCAAGCCGTGCACAAGCAGCTGTCATTTTATATCAGTTGCTGCAAAAATCTACGAAATAACTTCTATGTATTTCAAATACAAATGAGTTAAAAAAGAGCCGATAAGATGTTTGTTGGGATATGAGTGCTGGCCCCGTTCTGGGGCTGGCCCATATACAATTCTTCTTAACGGCTCTTGGTTTATTTTCCAACTAGTACAAATACATTGCCATCAGGGGCTTCGAATACAGCGACATGCCCAGACTCCGTAGCAAAGGGTGTTCTAATCCATTGAATTTCTTCATTTTTGCTTAACTCGTTGTGTGCTTCACGGACATCTTCAACAAGAATTTCAACTTCAGTAAATTTATTGTCAGGATGATTGCTAAGAACAAGTTCAGAGCTGTCCTTCATTGGAAATTTTAGACCGATGATTTTCCAAACAAACCCATCCTCTAATGCTCGTTCTATTTTCCAGCTTTCAGTTAGACCCATTGCAGTGTAAAAGGCAAGAGATTTCTCAATTTCGATCGTGTGAATGCAAACGCATTCTAGTTTCTTAAACATAAGGTGCAACTCCTTTGTTATCAATGAGAACATACGTTCTATAATAGATTCTACTATTTTCCRTATTGAAAAGCAACCATAAGTAGTATTATACTTTTTATGGATTGGGGGAATATAGGCATGCTTGAATTCTTGTATCACTACTATGATGAATCGACTGGTCCATTCCGCAATTTATCAGACTTAAATCCAGAGGAAGCAGATCGTGTTTTAAACGAAATCATAGTTCAAAATAAAGGCTTCGCTAGCAAACGGTCCACGGATTATTTGAAAATTCGACGGAGTCTCGAATTAAAAGCAAGAGATTTATTTATAGATAAAGGCGGCATGCCCATTCGGAAGTTTCCCCATTATATGACTCTCGGGGAATGTCCATGGCTCTTAGAATGGTATCCAGCAGGTAAAGTACTGCAAGTTCCAATGTCGAATTTCGAGTCAAATACGATTAGTTTTACTTATGGAGATTTGTTTCCGACGATGAGGTTCCAAGACGGAAAGCCTTATCGAGGTCAGGTCTATACTTTGAATGAGATCTTTGAAGTAGTAAGAGAATTTGGATTGCCTCAAGAATGGAATGCCAAAGGAGAGAGAGGACCAGAAAGATACATCGAAGTGCAAGTGTGGGATGATGAACCGTTGAACAAATGGAAGTTATAGTTCGAAAAATGCAGCGAAGCTTGACACCGCGATACACTTCCTGTATAAATACTTCTAAGCATATGAGTTAGAAATAACAACATTAGCGATTGGGACAGTAGTCTAGGACCGATAGTTGCAGCGAGCCGGGTTAGTGGAAGCCGGTACGGATGTCTTAGATGAAGCGGGCCCATGAAATGGTTTGCCGAAACGAACGAAGTTACTTAGTAGGCAAATCCGGTCATTGACCGTTACGAAAACGAGGGGTCAAGCTGCTTATTAGGCTTGGCACTTAGAGTGGTACCACGGGATCTTTATGGCTCTCGTCTCTTATTTTAGAG
>NZ_JBFTSN010000266.1:0-9028 GCF_056400045.1 Paenibacillus sp. 01L418 | reverse complement strand
AGCCATACGCGGGTTTGTAGATGCCGATACAAAGGCTTCATTTGAAGAGATGTACACCAAGCGATATGGAAAGGCCTTACCCGAACAATCAATAATGGTCTAATGTTCCGATGGATAATCTTACTACACAAACTTCTTGACGCTACCTCAAATTAGCTGGTTTCGTGCAAATAAGACTAGAAACTAGTCTTATCCATAACTAAATCGCCCCATATTCCCGTCATAGTACTATATCAGCAAGAATAGAACTAGTTTCTAGTTCTATTCCCATCAAATTAGCTTATTTCGTGCATATAAGACTAAAAACTAGTCTTATCCATAAATAAATCGACCCAAAATACCCGCCAAAGTACTAAATCAGCAGAAATAGAACTAGAAACTAGTTCTATTTCCATCAAATTAGCTTGTTTCGTGCAGAAAAGACTAGAAACTAGTCTTATCTATAAATAAATCGCCACATATACCCGTCTAAGCAAAAAATCAACAAAAATAGATATAGAAACTAGTTCTATTTCCATCATATCAGCTTGTTTCGTGCAGATAAGACTAAAAACTAGTCTTATCCGTAAGTAAATCGCCACACTATCCTCGTCTAAGCACCAAATCAGCAAAAATAGATCTATATACTAGATCTATTCCCACCAATCCAGCTTGATAAGTGCAAATAAGTCTAGAAACCAGACTTAGACCCCATATAGGCGCATTCAACAAAGCAACAATCGCTTAGTCAATTAACCAATCCTATTAACCTAACCGCTCACTCCAAAACAGTCTGAGCCTGTAACTGCCTTACTCTCCCACCATACGCATCAAATAAAAGACAGCCTTAGGCTATGAAGCCTCGGGCTGTCCGTCCTTCTACTATTACCAAACCTCAAAGCTGCTGTTCCTGTTGATACAGCACGGTGGACAAGTAGCGCTCGCCGTTGCTTGGGATTACAGCAACTACCCGCTTGCCGGTGCCCAGCTTCTGCGCCAATTGAATAGCGGCATATATAGCTGCTCCTGAGGAAATGCCGCCTAAAATCCCTTCCTCCTTGGCCACTCTTCTAGCTGTCTCGAATGCATCATCATTGCTCACTTGAATGATCTCGTTATAAATATCGGCATCCAATATCGAAGGCACGAAACCCGCGCCAATGCCTTGAATTTTGTGCAGGCCAGGAGCACCTCCCGATAAAACCGGCGATGAGGACGGCTCAACAGCTACAATATGGATATCAGGGAAACGATCGCGCAGTACTTCGCCAGCGCCCGTAATCGTACCTCCTGTGCCCACACCTGCTACAAAACCGTCCAGCTTGCCATCAAGCGACTCCACCGCTCTTACGATTTCAGGACCCGTCGTTTCCCGATGAATTTTCACATTTGCCGGGTTATCGAATTGCAGCGCAGGAAAATAATCCGGATGTTTCTCTTGCAGCTCCTTCGCGGTGCGAATCGCCCCCTTCATCCCCTCGGCTCCGGGCGTAAGCACTAGTTCCGCACCGTATGCCCGCAGCAGATTGCGGCGCTCCAAGCTCATCGTCTCCGGCATAACAAGCACCGCTTTATAGCCTCTTGCTGCGGCTACCAATGCAATGCCAATGCCCGTATTGCCGCTCGTCGCTTCAATGATCGTATCGCCCGGCTTCAGCTTCCCTTCCCGCTCCGCCTCTTCAATAATGCTGATGGCAATTCGATCCTTTACACTGCTGCCTGGATTAAAAAACTCCAGCTTCAAATAAATTTCTGCACTTCCGTCCGGCACGACCCTGTTCAAACGAACCAAAGGCGTGTTTCCTATCAAATCCGTAATATGATTGACAACATGACTCATCTAATCTGCCTCCTATATGATGAATGGCCTAGCGGCTCGTGCCGAAAAAAGTAAATATGGCGCAAAAAGAGTTTTATACAGCAATATTGCCTTGCGAATGCTCATACAGCTCCTTGTAATGTCCGTCATGCTCCAGCAGCTCCTGATGATTGCCTTGCTCCACGATTTCACCGTGGCTCATTACAATAATTCGATCCGCCTGCATGATCGTCGACAAGCGATGCGCAATTACAATAGTTGTTCGATCCTGCGATACGACCCGAAGCGCATTTTGAATCAATTGTTCCGTATGAGAATCCAAGTTAGCGCTCGCTTCATCCAAAATAAGCACTTTAGGCTTGAACACAATAATTCTCGCAAAAGAAATCAGCTGCCGCTCACCTGCGGATAAACCGCTGCCGCGTTCTGACAGCATCGTATCATAGCCATCCCTCAGCTTATGGATAATCGTATCCGCGCCTACAAATTCACAGGCACGAATAACCTCCTCGCGAGAAATGGAATCGTCGAACATTCTTATATTCTCAATAATGCTGCCCGAATACAGATAAGGCTCCTGCTGAACCAAGCCGACTAGTCGATGCAAGGTTGATTGCGGGATATCCCTTACATCGATCTCATCTATTCTTATGCTGCCTTCCTTCACATCATAGAATCTGCATAATAAGCTGATCAACGAGCTTTTGCCCGCTCCTGTCGTACCTACGACGCCAATAAGCTCACCCGAATGGATATGCAAATCCAAATCTTTTATGATCGGAATCCCTTCTTCATAGGAGAAGGAGATCCGATTAAAATCGATTTGGCCCTTCACCTGCTCCAAGCTCAAAGTGGATATAGACGCTTGACGTTCATCCGCCTCTTCTTCGCTATCCGTCTTATGCAGCTCAATCGAATCAAGCTCACGGTCTGTAATGTCCGGCTTATTCGCGAATACGCCCCAAATTCTTGTAATGGCAACGGTAGCAGACTGCAACGTATTCCATTGCTGCGTGATCGTATTAATCGGCTGAAAAAACTGGCGGATATACGTAATAAACGCATACAATACGCCGAATTCCAGCTGGTGGCCAAGAACAGCATTCCCGCCGATCCATGTCACAAAGGCAATCGATAAATTGCTCAAAATATCAAAGGTTCGGCCAAACACAACATTCGTCCGAATTTCCCGAAGATTTGCTTTAAAATATAAGCTGTTTCTCTCGTTGAATTGCTTCTCTTGCTCCTTCTGCTGATGAAACACCTGTATAAGGTTCATCCCCGACAGGTTCTCGGCAACAAACGCTACAAGCCGGGATAGCCTCGTTCTAGCAAGCTGATAGGTCGTGCGCATAAACGAGCGGAAGGCAATCGCAATCGCCCATATGATCGGCAATAAAATCAAGCAATAAAGCGCAAGCTCCGTGTCTAATTGAAACATCATCACCATGATAAAAATGAGTGTAAGCCCATCCCTAAACAGGCTCAGCAGCACCTGATTAAAAAACTGGTTCAGCGCCTCTGTATCGCTTGAGACATGCGTAATTAAGCTGCCGCTCGACATCCGATCGAAATACCGCATAGACTGCTTCAAAATATGACCAAACAGCTGCTTGCGAATGCGCGACACGATGCTTTGCCCAATATTTTGAAGCAGATTGTTTTGCAAATAGCTAAAAAGCAAACTAGACATGGATAAGCCCAGATATATGAAACAAATGGTTAACAACCCTTTGTAGTCATTTTTGCCGGATAACAAATTGTCATCGATCGCTATTTTCATTAAAAAAGGCTGGAACAAATCAGATAAAATCGCGATTAACGTACAACAAAACACACCAATAAAAGCCCATAGATGAGGTCTCGCATACCCGAACAATGTGCGGAAGGCCGAGACATATTCCGGTTTCTGCTCCGGTTGATTCGGATCAGCCTTCTGATCTGCCTGCCAATTATGAATGGCTTGTGCCGGTCGCATGTTGACTTCCCTCCTCCTGAATCGCATGAAGCGTCGCATAGAGTCCTTGCTGCGAGAGCAGCTCTATATGAGTGCCCCGCTGCACAATCAAGCCGTCATCCATCACAATGATTTCATCCGCATGCTTGATTGCACTAATTCGGTGCGCAATAATGATCGTCGTTTTGCTGTCTCTTTCCGTTTGAATCGCTTCTATAATATCCTTCTCTGTCACCGCATCTACGGCACTGACACTATCGTCCAAAATCATAATCGGAGCATTCTTAATCATTCCGCGGGCTAAGCTTGTGCGCTGACGCTGACCGCCGGATAAAGTTAATCCGCGTTCGCCGAGCCTCGTTTCAAACTGATCAGGCAGCTCAGCGATATTATTATAAATTTGAGCTTGCTTCGCAGCTTGCTCAACCGCTTCAAGCTCAAGCTCTCGATTGGAGAAAGCAATATTTTCTCTAATTGTGGTACTGAACAAAAAGCCATCCTGCGGTACGTAGGCAACTTGAGTTCGCAAGCTTTCAAGCGTCATTCCTCTTATATCTGTTTCTCCATACCAGACCGTCTCTGGAGGCGGGTCGTAGGTGCGAAGCAGCAGCTTCATCAATGTTGTCTTGCCGCTCCCTGTTCGCCCGATGATACCAAGTGTCGAGCCTGGCTTAACGTTCAGGTTAATATTTTTCAGTACTGGACTAGACAATGGATCGTATGAAAAGGATAGATTACGAATCGTAATGCCCGCGTCTGTCAAATTCACTTCTTTCGCATTAGGAAGCTCCATAATTTCGGTTTGCTGCGACAATAAGCCGTTTAGACGCTCAAGTGAAGCGCGAGAACGTTGAATGGAATTAATGACATTGCCGATCTGCTGGAGTGGATTCATCAGCATTCTAATATAAAGCGTCAATGCAACAAAGTTGCCCAGCGTAATTTGCTTCGTGATCGTCATGTAACCGCCAAAAGCAAGCGCGACGATTAAAGAAATTGCTCCTAGAAACGGAATCAACGCTTGGAAAAAAGAAGAAACGCGCACTAGCCGCAATTGCTTCAGCCTGATCTGGTCGACCGTTTTGCCGAAGCGTTCATTCATAATGTCTTCTACCGCAAATTTTTTCGTTACACGGATGCCGCCGAATTGCTCCTCTGCCGTCTCTGTCATGAGGCCTAGAGATTCCTGCACCTCAAGCGACCGTTTTCTAATAATAGGCCCGAGATATACGACGATAAAAGGGATAAGCAGCAGCGGAAATATCGAAGCCAAAATCAAATAATAAGGAATATGGCTGACAAGCATCATCGTTATGGAAGCCACGAGCAGCATCGACGCATTCGCTGTTGAATTGACCCCCATCGAGATCGATTCCCTTACAGCTGTAACATCGTTCATAAAGTAGCTGAGTAGCTTGCCTACACCATTTTTCGAATAAAACCGTTCGCCCATTTGTGTAAAATGCTTGAATAGCCCTCTGCGAACAACAAATTCAAATTTTCTTCCTACATACATAACCAAATACATCGCGATGCCGTTAAACAGCACCTGCCCAACGCCAATAAGCAGCAGCAATAAGCTGTAATCCACAATAAGCTGGCTTGTTAATCCACCAATTTGCAGCTTATCCGTGAATTGTCCCAGTACCTTTGGAAAAAAAACGTTGATCAGGTTAGAAATCAAATGGAAAAAGAGAGAGAACAGGTAAATATGCCACGTACTCCGAAAAAAATCGGCCAACAGCCTTTTTGATTTCAAGAAGCGACCACTTCCTATTTTTCAAAATTATTGTTCTGAAACATCCTTTTGCGGGAATTGCAGCTCATAGAGCTGACTGTACCGGCCTTGATGATTGAGCAGTTCATCATGCGTTCCATGCTCGACGATTTCACCTTGCTCCAACACGTAAATCCGATCCGCCTTCTGAATCGTAGACAGACGATGCGCGATGACGAGACAAGTGCGGCCTTGCAATAATTGTGCGAGCGCGTCTTGAATATGCTGCTCTGATTCGGTATCAAGTGATGCAGTAGCTTCATCCAAAATAATAATCCGCGGATTTTTTAGAATCGCCCGCGCAATAGAAAGCCGCTGCTTCTGCCCGCCAGACAGCTTCACGCCGCGCTCGCCAATTTGCGTCTCATAGCCCTGCGGGAACGATTCTATAAAGCCGGCAGCATTTGCCGCTTTTGCCGCTGCCAACACTTCCTGATCTGTCGCTTGCAGATTGCCGTACCGAATATTCTCTTCAATAGAGCCATTGAACAGCACAATATCCTGTGATACGATGCCGATTTGCTCCCTAAGAGACGCGATCGTTATATCCTTTAAGGAATAACCATCAATCGTGATGTCGCCAGACTGTGGTTCATAAAATCTAGCGATGAGATGTGCAATGGTTGTTTTGCCAGAGCCCGAAGATCCAACAAGCGCTGTCACCTTGCCTGCCTCAAGCTCCAATTGAAAATCGTTTAACACAGTCGAATCCTTTGAATAAGCAAAATCAATATGATCAAAAACAATATGCCCGCTCACTGGCGGAAGCTTCACAGCTCCTTTCTTTTCAATAATTTCAGCCTTCGTGTTCATAACCTCCATAATGCGTTCATAAGCGGCGGCCGATTGCTGAATCGTATTAATAATGCGGCTGAAGTGACGAATCGGGTTTTGCAGCAGTCTGAGATAAGCTATAAAAGCAACGATTGTACCCACTGTCATTTGTTCTTTCATCGCAAGCCATGCGCCAAAAACAAGGACGATTGCAAGGCCAAGAAAATTAAGAAAATCAATAATAGGTTCATAAGCAGCTCGCAGGCGAGTCACCTGAATATTCGCATCCATATTTTTCTGTGTTCGTTCGGAGAATCGTTCAGACTCGTAATTCTCGGCAGTAAACGCTTTAATAAGGCGGATGCCGGTTAACGTATTTTGCAGATGATCGCTTACATCAGCCACCGATTCCTGTACCGTTCGGAACGAGGAGCGCATCCTTTTGCTGAAAAACCTAGTTGTCAAAATCATAAACGGGAAGGTCGCAAGCAGCATTAGCGTCAGCTTCCAATCGATCCACAGCATATAAACCGCAATGGCCGTAAAGGTGAAAAAATCGGTAAACAACTGCATCATGCTGGAGGAAATCATTTGCTGTAGGATGCTTACGTCATTCGTGACCCGAGACATTAAATCACCGGTACGATTGCGATCGAAGAAAGAAATGTCCAGGCTTTGCATATGGCGATACAAGTCGTTTCGCAAATTGTAAAGCACCCTTTGACCGATAGACGCCATAAGGGACGTGCTAATATAGCGCAAAGCACCGAGCGCAACAGCTGCTCCCATGACGCCGCCGCCGATAAGCAGCAGTTTATTAAAAAGCTTATTCGGAATGATGTGGTCAATCGTCAGTCTCGTTAGCTGCGGAACGATGAATTCAAGCAGCGATATGGCGATAACGCTGGCAACTGCTGCAATCAATGCGGGCAATTGTGTCCGCGCATGCGCATATATTCGTATAAACATGCTGTAAATGCTGGCAGGCTTTACTTTCTCGCCTGTTCCGAATTTTCTCATGCCGCCCATTCCTGCCCCGCCTCGAAACGCCGGCGCTGAATTGTGCTGCTCTCTCATATCGCGCCGCCTTCTCTGCTGTCACATTCGGATTCTGTTGTGATTTGGCGAAGCGATACTCGAAGGTCATCCAGGATGACGCGCAGCTGCGCAGCTTTGCTCGGATCAGTGACAGCCGCTCGTTCTGCAGCCTTCAGCAAATGCAGCAGCTCCTTGCCAGCAGGCGTCAATCGACGGTTCGGCTTTCTTCTCTCAAAGGGAGCGCCTTCGTCTTCGGATTCACTCTGCTCAGGGCGTTCCATTCCTGTTGCAGCATTATCGTTCTCCTCCAGCAAATAAGCTCTGCCTTCCTCAGTAATCTCAAACACCTTTTTGCCGTCTTGCTTGGAGGACTCTACAAATCCTTGATCCCGCAGCATCTGCAGCGTGGGATAAATGGAGCCAGCACTTGGTTTATAGGTGCCTCCTGATTGCTCCTCAAGCGCCTTCATCATTTGGTAGCCGTGCATGCCCTCCTGTTCAAGCAGTGCCAGCAAAGCATATTTGACTCCGCCGCGGCTGAAAAAACGTCTGCCCGAGCCGTGTCCCTCCCTCTCATTCGCATGATGTAAAAACAATTGTTCCTCTGGCTGCCATTCTTTCGTCATTGTGCAATCTCCTTCGTTAACGATATATCGTATTAATTTACATACTATACGATATATCGTTAACAGGCAATTACTTCTTGCGATTTCATGACAAAGTCCAGTAACGAGATGCTCTTTACTGGACTTTGCTCATTTTCGGCCAGAGATGATTAGAATGAACCTCGTGTAGATACAGGGCCGTTATCGATAACCGCTGCAATACGTTCTAGTGTCTCATGATCAAGTTCAATACCTGATGCCTTCACGTTTTCTTCGACCTGATCGGGACGGCTTGCACCAATCAAAGCGCTGGATACGTTCGGCTGGCGCAAAATCCATGCTAATGACAGTTGACCTACCGTCAGCTCCAATTCGGATGCGATTTCCTTCAGCAGCTCAACCTTCGCCAGCTTTTCCTCCGTTATGCGGTTTTTAAAATTTTCTTGCTTGGCGGCTCGCGACTCTTCTGGTACTTGTTGATTGGATGAGTACTTCCCTGTGAGYAGCCCCTGTGCAAGCGGCGAGAATACGACCTGCCCGAAGCCTTTTTTTATGCCTAGCGGTATGATCTCCTTCTCGATGTAGCGCTCGAACAAATTATAGATAGGCTGATTCACGACGATACGATCTAGTAAATATTTGTCTGCTATGGCGAACGCTTCAGTTATTTGAGCAGCCGTCCATTCACTGACGCCGACATAATGCACCTTGCCTTGACGGACTAAATCTTCAAAAGCGCGCAGCGTTTCTTCAAGCGGCGTCTCCTGATCAAAGCGATGGCTGTAGAACACATCTACGTATTCAAGTCCAAGCCTCTTCAAGCTTGCATTTGCTGATTCAATAACATGTTTGCGAGAGAGTCCGCGATCATTCGGTCCATCGCCAATTTTTCCATAGACCTTGGTCGCCAGCACATAGGATTCACGGGGATAAGCACGCAGCGTTTCTCCGACTACTTTCTCGGCTTCGCCCTTCGCATACACATTAGCTGTATCAAAAAAATTAATGCCAAGATCATACGCCGTTTGAATCGACTTCACGGCATTTTCACGCTCGACATAACCGCCATACGCCATACG
>NZ_JBFTSN010000265.1:0-9052 GCF_056400045.1 Paenibacillus sp. 01L418 | reverse complement strand
GATATCGATCTTTGACTGCAAAACCCGTAGGCGTGCTAGGCGTGTAGTTTTTCCCATCTGTGAGTTTAAGCTCCCCGATGTTGACTTGATAGCCGTTGATSGATTTCCCCTTCGGATCAAATGCTAGACCCAGGGCAGCGATTTCACGATTCGCATACGAACTTAGATTCAATTTGGCTGTGACAAAGCCTTTTGTCCTCTTCCCGCTATTCGGTACGGTGACATATTCAACTTGATCCGGCGCATCTTTGAAAATAAGTCCTAACTGGATATCAGAACCATCATTCACTGATGTTTTGGTTGATTCTTGCCATATGCTGCATCGCCTGTAGGCGGCATGGAGTCTCCTGCTAATACATTATAGGGGAACGCTAAAAGCGACATCATTACTGTTGTTATAAGTGCTTTTCTTCTTATTTTCACCGATCTTTCCTCCTAATTGTTATTTAGCCCTTAGAGATTCCTTAAGACAAATGGGGCTGGTACGACGGACAGACAGATCCTGCATTCACAAGTTTTATTGTTTCATTTTACAAAAAGTAATCGTTTCAAGTCTTTGAAAGATAAAGTCTTATTTTTGCACATTTCGGACAACTAGTTGATATTCACTTAGCTATTTATTTTCCCCTTCGCAATTGTCTCTTCGCGATCTTGCACCTTGATTATAATAGAGCTTGTCGTCCCCCTTCTATTCGCCGTTGTTTACATTCGACTATCATCTGTTGACCTTCCAATCTGATCCCGGTATCCCTGCGGGGTTGCATTCGTTGCTTTACGAAAAAAACGGTAAAATGATTGCTTGGACAAGAAACCGACTGCTTTGGATATTTCGTTGATTTTCAACCTATTTTCCCCCAGCAACTCCTTCGTCTTCGTTATTTTCACCGCCGTAATAAAATCGGATAGTCCTTCACCCGTTATGCGTTTATATAACCTAGATAAATAAGACGGATTATGGCCTGCCACCTCGGCAATTCGATTCAAGCTAAGATCGCCTGCCACATTGTGCCGGATATAACGCTGAACTTGACTTACAACATCCATCTCCTGATACCCATGACCCGATGATTTGTGCTCAAAAATCACTTCAGCCAATTTCCCGAAGTATTCGGTCACTTCAAACCAATTGTTCGTGTAATCCAACAGGGTCATCTTTCCGAGGTTAATGTCATCGCCGATTTCCTCATGAACCTTCCAGCGATTCACGTACGATAAGAAAATAGAAATGAGCGTAAAATATATTTCACTTCTAGTACTGTCTGATTTCCCTTCAGCGGATGCCGCGAGCTTCATCAGTGCGGAATATTCGACAGAAAAATGTACCTGTTGACCGTTTTCCAGAAGCGTTTGCATCAACGTCATTTTCTTCATTTGTTTGCGCAGCTCTCTTACGTCTAAATCCGCGGCAAGTTCGTGTGATTCCTGTTCAAGCAGCAGTAATTCTTGTCCAAGTCCCAGCCCGCGATTCATCAACAAGCGCAAATGCTCAAACTGATCGGATAGCTCTTTCCATTCCCGGTATGTCGTACCCACGGCGAATGATAGTTTTATATTGAGCAGCTTCTTGCACGCGTTCTGGATCATCTCTGCTGCGCCTTTAACAAACGCCAAAGCCCGCTCTCTCGTCACCCTCACTCTGCTGGAGAAGAATCCTTCCTGTTTCGGTTGAATCAACCAAGCAATCTTCGTCTTCTCTTCGAATTCAAATGATACTTGGATTATCAGGTCTTTCTTGTCAGCTCCATGCGAGAGTCTTATGTCCATGGGCATCATGGAACGGAGAGCGTCGTTCACGGATACAATCAGGCCAGCCGCGTAGTTGTAGCAGCAGCCGTAATTATGGTGTCCGTCTTCGCTGGCTTTATTTTCGCTCATGATATCATGATCAAGCAGATTGGTTTTGCACTGGCGATCGGTATCCTTATTGACGCCTTTATCGTCCGTATGGCACTCGTCCCGGCGGTCATGGCAATCTTCGGCGATAAAGCTTGGTGGCTGCCTAAATGGTTAGACCGCCTGCTGCCGAACCTGGATGTCGAAGGTGATAAACTGATTGCACAGCTTAAAGATCAGGAGAGTACCTCCAATATCAAGTCTAGCTCTCGTAAGGCATACTAATTTTATTAAATAAGGGGCTGTCTCAAAGCAGTAAGCTCTCTAGCGAGATTGCCCGCTCTGAATGATAATGTTGAACACCATGAATAAATGGCTGTACAGGAGACTATGCCTGTACAGCCATTTTACTATTCTGATCTATCGTTCCCATCATTTCTCCAATTACACTTTCCGATACAATCATCCACCGACCACAAGTTAGTAGTTATATCTACTTTCGAGACTGACCCTTATTTTCACTTATGATTTCGAAATTGTCTTCTATAATCAGTCGGTCCAAATTCAGCATATTTTTTAGATTCTTCTATTAAATAGAGAACATTCGAATATCCAATACATGACGAAAGTGAACTCATAGGGATGTTCCTCTCAGAAAATTGTACTTTTGTATCGGGGTTTTTGTACATTTCTTTCAAAATAGTTTGAATATAGTGGAATGGTAGTAGATTTCAACTGAAAGGAGATGTCTGAATGTGAAGGTGTAACGGTTGTTGTACCTATCATCATAATCGGACAAGTCATTAAGGCTAGTATCATAATAAAGGAGATGTCGCTCATGTTAAATATCCTTGATTTTGAATTTGAAGAGGTCCCTATCGGAGGAGGGTCTTTGCCCTTGGCTGTAAATGCAGGGGCTTCCGAACTACCACTAACTGAAGTTTGGCTTAGTGTCACCGGCTCTAATCAGTATATCTTCATGTACTCTACCATTGGATGGCAAGCACAAATCACCACTACGTCTATTGCTCCCGAGCTTGTCTTCCGCATTCGGCGCGGCGGATTTGGAACGAATTCTCCGATTGTGTTTCAAACATCGGATTCTGCTTTGCTAATTGGAAACACGGCTATCAGTATGAATATTGGAATGACTACAGCATTTGATCACACGGAGCTCCCACCAACGTCAGTAATAGGAGTAGCACAACAATATTTCTTAACCGTTCAGAATATAGGAGTTGGCAATGCTTCCATTGTCGGTCCTGTAAATTTAACAGGGTTTGTATTAGGATAATTGAAGAATACAGCCAATGAATTCACCATAGTCTACAATAGAGGAGTTGTGATTTAAATGCTCAATATCCTTGACTTCGACAAGGAAGAAATTCCAATTGGTTCAGGGTCGCTCCCTTTAAATTTAACCCCAGGCCCCGAACTTGCCTTGACTTCAATATTCCTCAATATTTCCAGCACAAACGTCAACTTATTAATATCTGCTACCGTAGGATGGGAAGTACAGCTGCTGAATCAAACCATCATACCTGAACTCATCTTCCGAATTCGCCGTGGAGGTTCGGGATCGAGCTCCCCCATCGTCTTTCAGATACAAGATTCTCAGTATTTACCGGACTTCCAACAATTCATTATGCCTATCAACTTTAATACTTCATTTGATCATTCTGAGAATCCTAGCCCATCAATCGTAGGTAGTTATCAACAGTATTATTTGACTGTTCAACAAATTGGCATCGGAAATGTATCAATTATTGGTCCTGTCAATTTTACTGGCATGATTCTCGGTTAAAAGCAGGGTCCCGATGTAATCTAAAAAAAGTGAGGAATAGACCTATGCCAAGTATTCTGCAATATGCTACACAGGAGGTTCCCGCAGGCGGTGGATCGTTGCCCCTAGGACTAACACAGGGGGTCGAGATTAATTTAACTTCGATATTTCTCACAGCCACAAGCTCAACGAACCAGCTTCAATTCTGGGGAAATGTCGGTTGGGCGTTACAACTTCTCAATCAGGCTGTATCTCCCCAACTAACTTTTCGTATTCGTACGGGAGGATTCAGCCCAACAGATCCTATCGTATTTCAAACCACGGACTCCGAGCTATTTCCTGGTAACATGGGCTTTATAACTCAGGTATCATTTAACACTTCCTTCACTCATACGCAAGTACCAAATCCAACGTTAATTGGTGTCGCTGTACCCTACTTTTTGACAGTTTCCTATTTTGGCCTCGGAAACGTGGCCATTACCGGACCGATAAACCTTACAGGGCAAGTTCTAGGATAATAAAAGAAAACAACTTGTTCCTACAGTTTGTAGGTGACAAGTTGTTTTTCTCCATTTATAAAATCTACCATGAGGAGGACATCTATTTGACGAACATACCGGTTACTATGGGTGCGCAATCACAGCAAGAGCCTTCCATTACCGTTAATACTTTGAACAACTTAACCGTCATTGTTACATCTAGCAGCATTTCTACAGGAACTTCCAGAATCAATGTATATGTGTCGCAGGATGGCGGGTTTACGTACCCAACCAGTCCGACGCTGACTCTACCTGTCGGTTTTACTACCCAAGGTAATGCTATAGGCACTTATGGCTATCGCAATACATTTATGATAGCCTGCACCRCACTGAACACGAATCCGGTCATGGATTCTTCTATCACCGTCTATACTTCTACAGATAATGGAGTTATTTTCTCCGCTCCGGTCATTACATGTGAGGGCTTTGGACAGCAAATATATAATGATAAACCCTTCATTCAACTCGATAACTCTAACGGAAGTCCTTATCTCGGTCTGGCACATGTTGGCTTTACACGATATTATGACAATTTCGCCACCTCAGGCACTTTTTATCAACGTTCTCTCGATCTAGGACAAACGTGGTCGATTCCCATTCTTTTGTCAAATCAAACGACAGGAACCGCCGTGTTCGGCACGAATGTAGCAATAGGACCAACGGGACAGGTCTATGTAGCATGGGCGCAGTATGCACCAGGTAATCCTCAATTCCTCATTCGACGATCCGATGATGGAGGTGCGACCTTTAATCCGATTGTTGTAGTATCGAATATTTCCCTCGTCCCAAGTCCCCTTCCCGTACCCGGATTCGCTTTCCGCGTCTTGACCAGCGCCTTCCTTGCGGTAGATATTTCGGCCAATCTCGGCCAAGGAATACTATACGCCGTTTGGCAAGGTTATCAGACTGGCTTTTCGCACATCTACTTATCGAGGTCAACCGATCAAGGAAATACTTGGTCGACACCGATTCAAGTGGATGACAGCCCCACTGGTACGCAAAATTTTTATCCGAATATTGCGGTTTCTCGTAGTACGGGACTCATCCAAATTGTGTATTACACGAATCGCGTCGACTCCAGTATGCTTGATGTTTATGGCACAACTTCAGGAGATGCAGGCGCCACTTTTGCTGTTAATACCCGCCTATCAGACACTTCATTTGATCCTAACGCAGATCCGAGTTATGGGGAGCCTTGCCCGTCTTTAGGAGACTATATTGATGTTGCATTCACATATCCCGACAGACAGATTACGGTATGGACAGGAATGATCAACAACATACAAAATATTATTTCAAACCTATAACCTAAATAAGCTATTTGCATTAGCTGGAATCTTGGTACCCGGAGCAACGTTCATAATACCGGCAGGTTTGTCATCCACATGGAGGGGCGTAATATATGCCGCTCCATTATTATTTCTGCTGTCAAATTGGCTATAACCTAGGGTATGAATACATATTCCAATCCCTTTTTTATGCATATGATGAATCAAAACGTCATAGTGGGGAGTTGTGTTATGAAAGCTTTGGTTACAGGAGGTGCAGGTTTTATTGGTTCCCATCTTACAGATATGCTTATCGATAATGGCGCTGAGGTACACATTATCGACAATCTTACAACTGGATCAATAAAAAATGTAAATCCTGCAGCAACATTGCATATTGAAGATATAAACAGCGATTCATCTTCTCAAATCATTCAAACAGTTAAGCCGGATGTTGTGTTTCATATGGCAGCTCAGGTTGATGTTCAACGGTCGATAGCCGACCCTGCATTCGACGCTAACGTAAATATCGTTGGTACCGTGCGGCTTATTCATGCTTGCAAGCAAGCTGGCGTCGGAAAAATCATATTCTCGTCTACCTCGGCCGTATATGGTGTCTCAAAAAAAGAACGTGCATCGGAGGATGCATTACCTTCTCCGATTTCCTATTATGGTTTATCCAAACATGCAAGCGAGTGCTATATTCGATTGTTTCATGAATTGAACGGCATTAACTACACGATATTACGTTATAGCAACGTATATGGTCCTCGTCAAACTGCAAAAGGTGAAGGTGGCGTTATTGCCATATTTATGAGCAACCTGCATAAGGGGCTTCCGCTTTTTGTGCATGGCAGCGGCAATCAGAATCGCGATTTTATTTTTGTGCAAGATGTTGTAAGAGCAAATATAGCTGCGAGCCGTCAAGGGAATCAAGAAACGATCAACATAAGTACAGCCTTGCCTACTTCGATTAATAACTTAGTGCATAGGTTAAATATGATTCACGGCTCAGCCATAGATGTTGCACATGGCCCAGAGCGGCCAGGTGATATTATGGACAGCTGTCTCGATAATTTGAAAGCTGAACAAATATTGGGTTGGCGGCCGAAAGTTAGCTTAATCGAAGGATTAACACAAACTTATGAGTATTACCGTAAATAATAGGCTAAAGCGGCGATCGTTTCTCGGCATTCAGCCTGAGAGCGATCGCCTATTTTTTATTCATTTCATGGCAACAAGAACCGTTGTAAAACCATCATCACGGCCTATAATAAGCTCATACGTCTCATTATCTTGTGTACATACCTGTTGGATACGAAAGCCACAATCCGTCAACAAGCTGGACAATTCATTAGGTTGATAATGGCGATAGTGATGAGGATTCACACCACCTAGGAAGTACGGATTGTTCAAATGCGGAATAACCTTTTCATTTGGTGCTGAGATAAGAAGAATGCCGTTTACATTAAGAGAATCATAAAGCTTCTGGACGAATGACCGATCATCCTTCATATGCTCGACGGTTTCGAAGCAGGTAATAACATCGAACTTTTGGATAGGAAGTTCTTCTTGAAACAATCCAGATAAGTCGCTTTTCACATAAACGGTATTGTCGCAGTAGAAATGATCAATCGCCCAATTTAATGCATGATCCGATCGATCCACACCGATAGTCAGTGTGCAAGCAGAGTTTGTAGCCAAGTAATGAGTGCCATACCCTGAGCCGCAAGCCGCATCCAATATATAATCTCCACGACGAATGTAGTTCAATGCAAAATGATATCGATAATGATGATCCATCATGACATCGTGGAAGGACGTCGCGTACATTCGTTCCATCTTCGTAATTTCGTCATCCATTCTCTTTCCTCCAATAACCAAAAAAATCAAACCTTTAAACGGGTACATCTATCCGTGTCCGCGATGTGAATCTATGAATCTACTATAATGTAATATTCAATTGAACAGGAAAGGAGCTGCGTAAATGGCTCAATTGATTGATTTTGCTTCACAAGAAGTTTCTATCGGACAAATGTCGCTTCCTCTTAATTTGCCAGCTGGCACAGAAGTTTTGCTGACCTCTATCTTTCTTAATATCGCTAATGCGAATGTGGAAGTGGAACTGTCTGCTACCGTCGGCTGGGAGGCTCAACTATCACTGCTGCCCCTAGTTCCTGAGGTCATCTTCCGTATCCGCCGCGGTGGATTCACACCAGCTAGCACGCTCATCTTTCAGACTACAGATTCCGTTTTTCTAGGAGCTGGCAACTTGATACCGGTACTGACTTCTGACTTGACTACATCCCTTCAGCGTTCCGACTCTCCTGATACCCCCGCAATTGCAGGAACCTATCAACARTATTTTTTAACCGCGCAACTGAGTGGCACGGGTGGGGCGACAATTATTGGACCCGTTACATTATTAGGATCAATTATCGGGTAATTTACGATTAAAAAGGAGTTGAGAGTATGGCATTTTTAGTTGATTTTGCGTCACAAGAAGTGAAGCAAAACACACAGTCATTACCATTATTGCTGGCTGCCGGTACCGAAACGTTATTAACATCCGTATTTCTTAATGTCACGAGCACAAGCAATAAATTAGTATTACAAGCTACGGTCGGTTGGCAAGCTGAATTACTTTTGCTTCCGATTGTACCCAAACTCACATTCCGCATCCGACGCGGGGGGTCTACGGTGGCATTCCCTGAGGTCTATCAAACAACAGATTCGGAATTTTTAGGAACAGGCGGGTTGATCTCGAACATCATAACAACAACTTTAAATCACGTAGAATCGCCTGATCAAAGCCTTGTCGGTTCGTTTCAACAATACTTTTTGACTGTGCAAAGCAATGGACTCGGAACGATTACGGTTGTTGGTCCGGTAACGTTAATGGGTACAACGATTGGCTTTTAAATATCCCAATTCATGCTTTTTTCAATAGGAAAGGAGGTGAAAGCTATGGCTGTAATCATTAATGACTACCAGTTTCAAGAAGTTCCCGTTGGAACAGGGTCTCTCCCCCTTTCTATTTCTCCCGGTTCGGAAGTGCTGCTGACATCTATCTTTCTTCAAGTTACTAGTGTAAACAACCGGATTGAGTTAAAAGCAACCATCGGCTGGGAGGCGCAATTACTCGTTCTGAATATCGTACCGAAGCTTCTCTTCCGCATTCGACGCGGCGGAACGAGTGCCCCCGCGACGGTAGTCTTCCAAACGACTGATTCCGTATTTTTAGGAACCGCAAGTGAAGGTCCATGGGTACCGCTCGATTTCACGACTTCTTTCCAACACACCGAGACGGCTATTCCTGCTATCGTTGGCACATTCCAGCAATACGCATTAACTGTTGAACATATCGGTCAAAACGTTGCTACGATTATTGGTCCAGTTCATTTGGACGGTACCGTTCTTCTGTAACACAATAGTCCGATACCTTTACCGTTTCTATACTAAGCAGTATGGCGAATTGATTTCCGTTAGGCTGGAAATCAATTCGCTCTTTGTTTAGATATCCTCGAAGATGTTCTGTGATCCCGTCCGTGTGTCCATCCAGACAATGAGTGCTGCGCCAGTTGCTTTTACAATTAGGTCGTTATAATCACCAATCGATGGTGTTGGAG
>NZ_JBFTSN010000264.1:0-9095 GCF_056400045.1 Paenibacillus sp. 01L418 | reverse complement strand
GTGTTGTAACTAAAGATATTCCAGCCAATGTAATAGCAGTCGGTAATCCCTGCAAGGTCCTCCGAGAGATTACGGATCAAGACGAAATTTTTTATTACAAAAACATGCGTTTTGATCAGGTAGAATGGTAAAAACAGCATTTTAAGTATTAAGAATACTTTCAACCAGTGGTATTTACCCTTACTAGTCAGATATTAGATGATGTTAGTGAGCACATTAAAAGTGTGCTATTAGCAATTTGCAAAACAATCATCCTACGGCTTTGAGACATATGTTTCGGTAGGATACATTGGAGATGAACATATGACGGAAGAGGAACGAATTTTTAAGGGGATTTTATTTAGTCCAGGCGCTCCCGAGTTAAAGGCTATAAAGCTCCGTGCACATAACCTTAGCAGTCAATATAGCCGCACTTTTGAGGATCAGACAGTGGAACGCAAAGAGATACTTGAACAGCTGCTTGGCAGGATGGGGGGAACACATCTTCATTCAGGGTCCTATTTTCTTTCATTACGGGGTTCACACAGAAATCGGAAATCACTTCTTCGGCAACTACAATCTTACCGTACAGGACGATGCAAAGATTACCATTGGGAACAATGTCAGTTTTGGGCCTAATGTAACGATTGTTACACCTATTCATCCGTTCATCGCTTCTGAACGTAGGCAAATGCTTGATCAAAATGGTGATCGTAAGTCGCTGTGTTACGCCAAGCCTGTGACGATCGGAAACGATGTGTGGCTCTCAGCCAATGTAACGGTATGCGGCGGTGTTACCATTGGAGACGGATGCGTGATAGGAGCAGGTAGTGTGGTGACTCAAGATATCCCACCAGGCTCCTTTGCTGCGGGTGTTCCATGTAGAGTAATTCGCCAGATCACACAAGCGGACAGTATGCAATTTAAACCGGAAGTGTTAGCAGATTGCCGTGTGATTTTTGATATAGAGTCATAACACACGATAAATTTACGTATTCTCGGTATGTGCTGATGCAATTAAATTAGCGTAACAAATATATATAACACTCAGCCCTTTTGTGTAATCGTGCAAAAGGGCTGTACGACGTACAATGGGCGTTTTTATATGATTAACATTAATAACTCAACACAAAAAAATACAGGGTTAGCATCAATGGCCATATATTAAACCTACTTAATGATTAAAATGGAACCGTTCTAGAACGGTTCTTTTTTAATGTTATTAAATTTATTTCTTTGCTTTCATTATCTTTGAAAAATCAGCTGTAATTTCGAGCGCTAGTGGATTGGCAGAAGCTATCGAAACTAAACTCAGTGCCAAAGGAAGGTAGTGCGATGAACGGTGATAAAGGTGCAACGATGTTCCTTTGAACAGACGACGGTCTTGAATAATGTAAATTATATTTTAAATGGATACAGCGTATCAACCCGAGAAATATCCTCATTCTTCAAACCACATTAAAATAATATTGTCATATGACAGAATTGATGACAGCGGTCACTATAAGACAACCTCCCTTTTAATTATAGTAGTTAATGATGAGTTTTTTTATAAGGATCATGTTGAAGCCATGGTAAAAAGGCAGCTAAAGACCTCATGACATATCAATGATTAACTATGGTTCCATACAAGAAGTGGAGGAAAGAAGGATGAGGAAACAATCTTTTTTGTTGGTCATCGCTATTTTATTATCAGTTATTTCACCTGGACTAGTATCTAATAGAGCGGATGCGGCTGGGGGTACAGTTACAAAAAGTTACGCCGCCTCTGCGGATACGATGGAGTTGAGAGGTCAGCAGGAATTTGACGGCATATATGATAATGATGGGGATGGCTATCTTTATGTTGGTATGAGTAATAATGACGGATTCGTAAATGTCCGAAATAGAATGGCAATGATGTTTAATCTAGGTGTACCCGAAGGAACTATTGTATCAGCAGAGTTGGTCTTGACTGTCGCTACTGTCCTTAGAGTCACTGGTCATAATTTGTATACGGAAGTTAGGGGCTCTACAGCGAATGATTTGAACCTTGTAAGCTTTCCGCGAATGGATACGAACAACCCTTATGCGGATAAATTTACAGCTAAGAATACTAGTGAAGTGCCTATGGGTACATATCTTCAGGATCAAACGATTACTCTTAACGTAAAATCAGCTGTAGATACATTTACGGACAGTTCTGATCGTAAAATAATCTTCATTCTGAATGGTAATGAGTCAGATGCTGATAGCGGTAGATTTTTATTTTATTCCATGGAAACTGCAAATGCTGCGTATCATCCTAAACTAGTGGTTACTTATGAGACCGGAGCTGCAAATACGATTCCGACAGGTTCTTTTACGATATATGAAGGCGCAGCTACAAGCTCGTCAATTGTTAATCTATCTGTAACGGGATCTGACGCTGACGCAGGCGATAGTGTTACGCATATGAGATTTTCGAATAGTGCTGCGGGTTTGTCGGCAGCATCTTGGTTGCCTTTTAGCAATTCAGCAACATTTAGTCTAGCTGGCGGTGACGGGGCTAAGACGATCTATATGCAATTAAAGGATTCCAAAAATGGAATTTCGAATACATCTTCCCAGAGTATACTATTAGATCAGACATCTCCAACAGGATCTCTTATCATTAATAATAATGCTGCATTTACTAAAAACTACACCGTGACTTTGAGCGGAAGTTATTCCGACGGGAGTGGATCGGGAGTTGAGCAAGCTCGGCTCTCGAATGTTAGCGGTAGTTGGCAAACGAGTTGGTTTAATATTTCTGATTTGAATGGGAGGTCGTGGGTACTCCCAGCAGGAGAAGGCGCTAAAACGATATATGTTCAATATAAAGATAGGGTCGGAAATTTGAGTATGGGAACTATAAGCAGCACGATTACTGTAGATACCATATCACCAGTTATATCAAATGTAGAGAATAATAAAACATATAACAAGGCGATGGCCCCCACATTTAATGAAGGTAGTGGGCTATTGAATGGTAACCCCTTTAATAGCGGGACAGAGATTGTTATGGATGGTAATTATACGCTGATCGTAACAGATTCGGCAGGGAATTCAACAACGGTTAACTTTAAAATAGACACGGCTGCACCAGTTGTAACAGGTGTAACTAATGGTGGAATCTATAAGGGGAATGTGACAGTTACCTTTAATAAAGGAACGGCGACATTAAATGGAGCAGCATTTACTAGTGGAACAATGGTTACAATGGACGGTACTTATACGCTTGTTGTAACTGATCAAGCGGGGAATGTAACAACAGTGAGCTTTGAAATAGATAAGACTGCACCATTTGTAAGTGGAGTAACACATGGTGGGAGTTATAAAGCCCCGGTTACGGTGTTTTTTAACGAAGGAACGGCGACGTTGAATGGAGCAGCATTTGCTAGTGGAATGCGGATTGACGCGGATGGTAGTTATACACTTGTCGTAACGGATGCAGCTGGAAATGTAACAACGGTGAACTTTATTATTGATAGAGTAGCACCAATCGTAACAGGTGTTGCGGATGGTGGAATGTACAAGGATAAAGTGACAGTTAGTTTCAATGAAGGAACGGCAACATTGAATGGAGCAGCTTTTACAAGTGGTATGGAGGTTACTGCAGACGGTAGCTATACACTTGTCGTAACGGATGCAGCAGGAAATGTAAGAACGGTGAACTTTGTGATTGATAAGGTAGCACCAATCGTAACGGGTGTTGCGGATGGTGAAATGTACAAGGATAAAGTGACAGTTACCTTCAATGAAGGAACAGCAACATTGAATGGAACTGCTTTTACAAGTGGTACGGAGATTACTGTAGACGGTAGCTATACACTTGTCGTAACGGATGCAGCAGGAAATGTAACAACGGTCAACTTTATTATTGATAGAGTAGCACCAATCGTAACAGGTGTTGCGGATGGTGGAATGTACAAGGATAAAGTGACAGTTACCTTCAATGAAGGAACGGCAACATTGAATGGAACTGCTTTTACGAGTGGTACGGAAGTTATTCAGGATGACACGTACAAGCTCATCGTAACGGATGCAGCAGGAAATGCAACAACGGTGAACTTTGTGATTGATACAGTAGCACCAATCGTAACAGGTGTTGCGGATGGTGGTATGTACAAGGATAAAGTGACAGTTAGCTTTAATGAAGGAACAGCAACATTGAATGGAACTGCTTTTACAAGTGGTACGGAGATTACTGTAGACGGTAGCTATACACTTGTAGTAACGGATGCAGCTGGAAATGTAACAACGGTGAACTTTGTGATTGATAAAGTAGCACCAGTAGTAACTGGAGTAACCGAAGGTGGAATGTACAAGGATAAAGTGACAGTTAGCTTCAATGAAGGAACGGCAACATTGAATGGAACTGGTTTTACGAGTGGTACGGAAGTTAATCAAGACGGCACGTATAAGCTCATCGTAACGGATGCAGCAGGAAATGTAACAACGGTGAACTTTGTGATTGATAAGGTAGCACCAATTGTAACAGGAGTTGCGGATGGTGAAATCTACAAGGATAAAGTGACAGTTACCTTCAATGAAGGAACGGCAACATTGAATGGAACTGCTTTTACGAGTGGGACGGAAGTCATTCAGGACGGCACGTATAAGCTCATCGTAACGGATGCAGCAGGAAATGCAACAACGGTGAACTTTGTGATTGATAAAGTAGCACCAGTAGTAACTGGAGTAACCGAAGGTGGAATGTACAAGGAAAAAGTGACAGTTACCTTCAATGAAGGAACAGCAACATTGAATGGAACTGCTTTTACAAGTGGTACGGATGTTATTCAGGATGGAACGTATAAGCTCGTCGTGACGGATGCAGCTGGAAATGTAACAACGGTGAACTTTGTAATTGATAAAGTAGCACCAATTGTAACAGGAGTTGCGGATGGTGGAATGTACAAGGATAAAGTGACAGCTACCTTCAATGAAGGAACGGCAACATTGAATGGAACTGCTTTTACGAGTGGTACGGAAGTCATTCAGGACGGCGCGTATAAGCTCATCGTAACGGATGCAGCTGGAAATGCAACAACGGTGAACTTTGTGATTGATAAGGTAGCACCAATCGTAACAGGTGTTGCGGATGGTGAAATCTACAAGGATAAGGTGACAGTTAGTTTTAATGAAGGAACGGCAACATTGAATGGAACTGCTTTTACAAGTGGGACTGAAGTTACTCAGGATGGAACGTATAAGCTCGTCGTAATGGACGCAGCAGGAAATGCAACAACGGTGAACTTTGTAATTGATAAGGTAGCACCAATCGTAACAGGAGTTGCGGATGGTGGAATGTACAAGGATAAAGTGACAGTTAGCTTCAATGAAGGAACGGCAACATTGAATGGAGCAGCTTTTACAAGTGGTACGGAGATTACTGTAGACGGTAGCTATACACTTGTCGTAACGGATGGAGCGGGTAATGCTACTACGATTATTTTCCTAGTGGATACTACTGCTCCAACCGGTACATTAACCATTGATCAAGCTGGTTCGGAATGGACGAATGTTGCGGATACAACTCTAACTCTTACTAGCGATGACAGTAGTAAAGGAAGTGGCGTTGTCGAGATGCGCTTCTCGGGCAATGGGACGGATTGGAGTAGCTGGGAGCCATCCGCTGCAACGAAGGCATGGAGCTTTGGAGCAGGCGACGGGGAGAAATCAGTATTCGTACAGTTTAAAGACAAGGCAGGCAATGTAAGTCATTCCGTTATTCAAGATAAAATAAAACTTGACCAGACGATACCAACAGGAACGATTACCATAAATAGCGGAGCTACTGTAACGAGTAGCAAGGAAGTGAAACTATCTCTAACTTCTTCAGATGGCGATGGTAGCGGTGTTACTGAAATGCGGTTTTCTGCCGATAAGTTGGCTTGGTCAGCTTGGGAGAATGTATTGCTCACCAAAAATTGGATTTTGGATGGAGATTATGGATCTAAGCAGTTATACGTTCAATACCGAGATGCAGCAGGTAATAGTAGTGTGGCACATGCAGCATCTATTGAATACCAAGCAAGCAGTGGTTCCAGCAATGGCGGTGGTAATACAGAAACGAATTCTGATATCACAGTTAGCATAGGAAACAAGCCAGTACAAATGGTTAAGGCAACTGTCAGGACAATAGAAGGTAAAAAAGTAACGACGGTTGTCTTTGAGGAAGCGCAGCTTAAAGAGCTTTTGAAGGGAGCAGGCGATAAACCCGTTATTACGATTACGGTCCATAATCAATCTGATATCGTGAATTGGGAAATAAATGCTCGGCTTCTTTCAGCCTTTGAAAGCAGTAACGCTGTTATTCAACTAATGTCTGAAAAAGCGTCTTATAGCTTTCCGATGGATAAAGTTCATATTGATGAATGGCTTAACCACTTCGGATCTAATGTTTCACTGAAGGATATAACTCTCAAGATGGAAATCATTCATGCTCCTAACTCAGAATTTGTTTATAAGGATAGGGATAACGGACAAATTACACTTATCGCTCCTCCTGTGAGATTTTCAGTGAAAGCATACTTTGGGGGCAAGGAAATAGAGCTGAATCAATTTGATACTTTTGTAGAGAGACGCATTGCATTGCCTGAAGGATTAGATCCAAAGCGTATTACGACGGGAGTAAAGTTAATTTCGGACGGATCGCTCATTCATATTCCTACTAAGGTAATAGAAGAAGACGGACGTTATTACGCTGTCCTTAGCAGCATGACTAACAGCATGTACGGTCTCATTTATCATCAAAAATCATTTAGCGATGTTGCAACACATTGGGCCAAAACAAGCATCAATGATCTGGCATCACGACTTATCATTAATGGTTCTGACGAGCAGCGTTTTTTACCGGATAACGAAATAACTCGAGCAGAATTCACAGCTATAATGATAAGGGCATTAGGTTTAAGCTCTGCTGCTAAATCTGTAAGCTTTACAGATATATCAGAAAAGGATTGGTATCACTCAGCAGCTCAAATCGCGTATTCGTACGGATTGGTTGATGGATACAGCGATGGTTCATTCAAGCCTAACGAAAAGATTACTAGACAGGAAGCAATGGTTATTTTATCGAGGGCAATGAAGCTGGCAGATTTGTATAATGAGCTTGTCAATGTACAGCAGCAAAATCTGCTTCATGGTTTTAAAGATAATACAAAAATAGCAGCTTGGGCTCGCCAAGCCGCGGCATTAACGATTCAATTCGGTGTTATCGGCGGTTATAATGGGGAGCTGCAGCCTCAGAAAAATATTACTAGGGCTGAAACATCCGCCATTATCCAAAGGCTGCTTCAAAAAGCTAAATTCATTTAAGCATTACATAAAGAGGCTGCGGATTCCGCAGCCTCTTTATCGATTAGAAGCCTGAAAATACCTATTAGATAAATTAGGTGTTTCCCGTTTTTTTTATGTTCAATGATATAAGGGGAAAGAGATTCCTTTTTATATTTTGTAAAAAGAGGGATGTTGTGACTCTATTAGTTAACTAGAGATTTCTAATTGGCAACTTCTATTTGTTGTAATATGATGGCGGTTAGGGAGTCTTATGTCGTATTTACCCGGATCTAATGTCTTTTTTACCCCTGTTCGTGTGTGGGCTATTGGTTATAATGAGTATTGTGTAAGGGCTTCCAATTCTAAAAAATTGTTGAAAAGAGGAATGCACTTGAGCAAACAGTATGACGTCGCGGCATACATATGGCCGGCTTATACAGGGGACGAACCAAGAACTAGGATGTTCTGGCCGGAGGGGATGGGGGAGTGGCAATCTGTCAAGAACGCCGTCAAGAAGTTTCCCGAACATAATTGGCCGCGCAAGCCGCTGTGGGGCTACTGCAACGAAGCGGACCCCTATGTGATGGAGATGCAGATCTACGCGGCGGCGGACCACGGCGTCAATGTATTCATTTACGATTGGTACTGGTACGACAAACGCCCTTTTTTGGAAAATTGCCTCAACGACGGCTATCTGAAGGCGAGAAACAACGATAGAGTAAAATTTTATTTGATGTGGGCTAACCATAGCGTGAATAATACGTGGGATATCCGCTTGTCGCATGATATGGAAGGCGCCATGATCTGGGATGGCGCGGTCGACCGCCAAGAATTCGAGATCATCGCCGATCGCGTGATCAATCAATATTTTAAGCATCCGTCTTACCACACGATTGATGGCAAACCAATATTTAATATTTACGATCTTGCCAATCTGATGAGAGGTTTGGGCGGTGCGGAAGAAACGAAGGATGCATTCACTTGGTTCAGAGCCAAATGCGTCGAAGAAGGCTTGCCTGGCTTACACCTGCAGCTCACTTTGTGGGGCGAGCAGAACTTCAATCTCAGCGGCGTTGACGGCGGGGAAAAGGTAACGGCGAAAGAGATCGTGAAGCTGCTTGGCTTCGACAGCTTGACCCACTATCAGTACGTTCATTTCGTGAACGTAGACCGTGATTACAACGAAATCATGGTGGATGTCGTTCAAGAGTGGTCCCGCATTGACGCAGCATACGACATTCCGTATTATCCGCACATCTCGGTTGGCTGGGATAATAATCCGAGGTTTAAGGAACGTGTTCCGCTTGTTGTTCAGAACAATACGCCAGACAACGTTCAGAAGGCGTTTGAACAAGCGAAGCAATATGCGGATACACATCCAGAGCAACCTCCGCTCATCACGGTGAACAGCTGGAATGAGTGGACGGAGACGAGTTATTTGTTGCCGGACGATTTGTACGGGTACGGGTATTTAGAGGCGATTAAGAAAACATTCGTCAAATCGTAAGCGCGGAGAGCAAACCTCCTCTTTGAAATAATCAGACCCACTCGGAGTGGGTCTCTTCTCCGATTTTAAATCATGTCTGCTGGTAGCTTGTGGCTGACAACTGGCAACCACGGCAAAGGAAGGTGTAGTAAATACCTTCACTATTTCCGACTTGCTCCATGTCCAGCTGGGCAATGAATACCATTGTTTGCTCACAACTAGGGCAAGACGGGTATTCAGCATCCTGAATCCAAGTCGGATGCCCTCCAATTTGTGTGGCAGGTACTTCAAGGGTCCAGTACGAAGCTTCATAACTGCCTCTAGGCTGGTCTACCATGTGTAGCAA
>NZ_JBFTSN010000263.1:0-9103 GCF_056400045.1 Paenibacillus sp. 01L418 | reverse complement strand
GAGTTAAACCTAATAAAAATAGCTCATGCAATTTCAGCATGAGCTATTTCAAGTCTATTGTTTTGAAAATATTGTTTAGGCATTCAGATTGTATGTTTGCCGTACTTGTTTACTCGTACCAATATTCGGGGATGATCTCCCTTTCCTGTTCCAACAACTCTTTAATAATTAAATCCGCATCATGTATGGAATTCACAAGCGGATCGATCATCATCGCTCTTCTCAATTTCGTGAAGCTCCGTTCCACAACAGCCTCCGCAGTCAGTTCGTGCGTATCCAGCACCAGCTCCTGCATGCCCCGGATTCCCCTCGGCATTTCACCCATATGAAGCGGTTTGATTCCGTCCATGCTTACTTCGCTTAACAACTCAAGGAACGAGTCGTTATTCATGTTGGTCACAGCACCGTTATTGAGCGTATTAATAAAGAACCGCTTGTTCAAATTCCCCACCATGTTTTCGATAATATCCGTAGCGTGATCGGGTCCGAAAGATTTCATATAATCGGCGATAGGATTTTTCCCTGAGATGAAGTCATCCACTTGCCGCCACATTTCCTCATGCCGTTTATACCGGTCTTCCGTTTCCCAAATCGATAAAGGCGGGATGACGTCTTCCTTCTTGCCAAGCCCCTGCCAATACCGGACATATTCTTTGGTATGGGCCGTACATGTTGGAATATACCCGAAAATGTTATAAAGTTCATAAGTGATTGCATCGTTATAAAGTGCCTTTGCTCCTCTATCCCCACCGTTGTTTTCCGTTCCTGCCGACCTCCTTAATGCCTCGGCAATCGGAGCCATAACATTCTTTCCGTCATACTCCGCCTTAAGCAGCCAGGTGAAATGATTGACACCGGCAACGCGGAAATCAAATCTCCGATCGATCTCCTCATTGAATTCACTTTGATCCTGAATGATACCCGCTCGAATCGCGTAGTAAGCTTTCTTGTTCGGCATGTGATGGGAGTCGCAAAGCGCAAAGGATTTAAGTTTCGGCGCATATCGGCTTAACGCGATCCCATGGACGGTAGATGGATTGATGTAATTGATTACCCACGCATCCGGACAAAGTTCCTCAATGTCTTTAGCGCATTCCATAATGACTGGCAGCTCTCTCATTGCCCTGAAGATTCCGCCTGGACCGATGGTATCCCCAGAGCACATCCGAATTCCATATTTTAAAGAAACCTGGCAATCGATGCCACGGTATTTGACGGTATCCTCAGCAAAGCTGAGAACGACGAAATCCGCTCCCTTCAATACCTGTCTCCTATTCGTCGAGCCTTCCACTTTAAGAGATACATTGTTTTCCTTTGCAACCATTTCAGCGAGCCTTACCATCTTGGATAGTTTTTCTTCATCAGTATCTACTAAAGAAAGTGTTCCGTTATTCAAATATTTAGAGTGAACCATTTGCCAGATTGACTGCCGCCCAAAGAAAAGACTCCCAGCCCCAATGATAACTACCTTCGGTTGTGAAACATTCGAATCCATCATGATCAAGTCCTCCTAACTGGTTATAACCTAATTATAGGAGAATGGTTTAAAAGTAGAATATGAGATAGTTTCACTTTCATGTCAAATAGTACGAATATTTGTGATTAACAAATCCAGTGATATACTAAAATAATATGAGCAATGTCTTCTGGTTGAGGAATGTAGAGGGATGCCAATGGATAAGAATATGACGGATATGGGGATTCTCAATGAATTGTCGGAATTGATCTCGCTTCGAATGAAATCCTTCTTTGAGCTTACCCACGACACGAAATGGATTGAACACAAGGCACACACCGACTATGATCTTTGGTTCATTCAATCGGGAATCGTTACCATTACTATCAATGGTTTTGAACATACAGCAAACCCGGGAGATGTGGTCTTTTTTTACCCAGGGGTTCCCTATATGGCAGCAGCTAGTGATAAGGGATGCCGGTTTATTTACATTCATTTCGATTTTGAAATCGGCAAACAACAACGAATTCTAAACGATTTTCAGCTCTCGGGGGTCATACCGCAAGAGCTGATCCGGGAAGAAGCCATTTTGTTCGGCAAAGCCTTTACGCAATCGAATCTATTACGAAGCATACCTGGGAACCGTTTATATTTAAAGGCTTGTCTGACGGCCGTTATTGCCAAAATTATTGAACTCCACGGGCTTGGCCAATATACCGGCACATTTCTGAATGGGAGAACGTCAAGAAAAGTACAGAGCAATTTGGACGTGTTGCAGCMAGTGTTCAAATACGTTAATAACCACCTTCACAAATCTATTAAAATAAAAGAGCTTGCAGCGTTTGTAGGCATATCAGAAAAATATTTTATTACTTATTTCAAGAAAGCCTTGGGCATTACTCCGGGACAATATATTTACCAGATTAAAATGAACAGGGCGAGAGAATATTTGAACGAAAAGAAATATACGATTCAACAAATTGCTAACCTTCTGGGTTATCCTGATCCGTTTACCTTTTCGAAATCTTTTAAAAAATACTATAACGTTGCACCGTCAAAGTTCGAGTAAAAAGCTGTCAGAGGACATGCCCTTAACAGCTTTTTGTCTCCCGTTTCTGCTCAGGCACGTAAATAACTTGTTTCTCATTAACCCGATAGCGATCGCTGAGGTTCGAGCGTAATTTATATGAATATCATCAATAAATTGATAAGATGGGGATCCTTTATCAGCATCTAACCCTGAAAAAACCACTATAGATCATAAAACTGTATATCAAGAATGCGCCAATGGTACCCGCCAAATGGCAAGATGAGCCGGTATTAAAGTCCCTCATTCTCTTTCTCCTCGTCCCCTTACTTTTTATTCGAATCAAGGCGCCGCGGATTGACCGTGCCAAAGATATGATACGGTGTTATCCCATTTGCAAATAGGCTATCTACCAACTTGACCAATTCTTCCGACGATAGATCTTTGCCGTTTCGTATCCAAAGGCGAAACGTAGATATTAATGTTGATATGTAAAACTCAATTATGTATGGTGCTAAGACATCATTTGTTGGAAAGTCCACAATCAATCTCTCAAAGGGAATTTCTCTTTTCAGGCGTTCAATAAAATGAACAGAACCATAGTCTCCCAAGAGGGCTTTAAGAACTGAAATTTCCTCTGCATTTTCCAAGCATTGAAGTGCATCTTGGAAAGTATGTGTAGAAAACTCTCTGCCTGCCATTTCCTCGTTAATGGATTTCAAGACACGCTCTTCAACGCAGTCCAACAACTCATAGATATCCGTAAAGTATTGATAAAATGTACTGCGATTATATCCTGATTGGTTAGCAATCTCTTGAATGGATATTTTTTCAATTGGTTTTTTGCTATATAAATCACAGAATACATTTATAAATGTTTGCCTTGTTTTGTCCGTAATTTCAGGTTGCTTTTTCATTATTTTCCTCCATTTGTCTGTTCAATCGATTATACGACAAATATTAAAAATCTGATGGTTGATGAGCGTATAGTGAGTCTATACAATAACATTATACAACACGTTGTTTGATCAATAACAAGGATTAATATATATTTTTAGGAGGCAATATGAGAATTTTATTCTTCGGTAGAGGTGTAATATCGACCCAATATGCCTGGGCTTTTGAAAAGGCAGGGCATACAGTTGAGTTTTACGTTAGAAAAGGGAGAAAAGAAACCTTCGGAAGCAACATAGAGCTTGAAATGTGGGACGCACGAAGAGGGAAACAGCTAATAAAAGAAAGCTGGAACGTCAAGCTGCATGAGGAGATGAGCCCAAATTATGATCTCATTATTGTGAGTGTCAACACGGAACAACTTCCAAAAGCAGCACAATTACTATCGACAGCTGCTGGAAACACCCCTGTCCYAATATTTAATAACGTGTGGCAAGATTTGAAATCATCGATCTCACCATTGTCTATGAACAATGTTGTCTTTGGCTTCCCAGGAGGCGGCGGCGGCATCGCGGACAATAGGCTTAGGGGTGGCTTTTTGAAAATGCTATTTCTGGAAAAACCACGGATAGGCACTGAACATATTAACAATAAGGTCAAAGAACTATTTGAAAGTGCCCATTTTAAAATTACTTGGATAAAGGATATGCAAAACTGGCTATGGAATCACTTTGCCATGAATGCGGCTATAGAGACCGAGGTGTTAAAACTGGGAAGTTTTCCAGCACTCATGAATCATAGTGACTCATTCGCAAATGTTGGTAAGAATATGAGGGAAATTAGCCCTGTGCTTAAAGCAAGAGGTGCAAAGATTGATAAGATTTCTTTACTGTTAACGAAGATTCCACCAGCACTTCTCGGTACGCTTTTTAACAAGATTATTTTTGCGAAGGGCAGCTTACCACGACTTTTCATCGAATACAACAATAGTAAAGCAGGCTTTGCGGTAGTTGAAGTTGTGAGAGAAGCAAAAAAGTTAGGTATACCTTTACCACGTCTTACTGTGGCATTTGAAAACAATGAATAACACAAAGCTATTGAAAATTCCATATCATAAAAAACTTTGGGTATAACAAATATAGCCCGAACTTTAGAAGCTTCGGGCAAAGTATCTATTTATTAAAGCAGGTAAACATGGCTCCAAAACACTACTCCCTGACCAACAGCACACCTAACTTCAAGTATTCACTTTTTTGTTGGGGAGTGTAACCAACCAGTTCGTCCTCCCATCATTGCTAATTGCACAGCCCTAAATACTATTTCAGATCCTCTTTGATCTTATATCTGATGGCTATAAATGAAAATATAACTATGAAAACAATCGACACGCTAGCTACATGAACAAGATCATTTATATTATCAAAATCTCTTGCGCTTAAGATCGTATTAACTATTAAGAAAGAGGACAAATGAACGCCATCAATGATGGATTCCAAGACAGTTACAATCATTCCAAAAACATTCAACGATAGAACAAATCCAACTACAATACTAGTAATCAAGCTTTTGCTAATGATGGAGATGCATAAGATTACAATTGAAAATGCCCAATGAAGTAAAAATTGGCCGATCAACAATTTCGCAAAATAACCCCCATCTCCAATCATTGCATGATCAAAGAAAATTGATCTTCCGATCATATCCGCAACGATCATGACAATAAATGTAAGCAAAGTGAATAGGCCTGCAATTAATATTTTTGAAATAACAGTGTACATCCGCGCACGCTTCATGGAAATGTAATTTTTATAAAACCCAGAGTTATGTTCACTCATATAGAAGTAAACAACAAATACAGCAATATAAATCAGCGGCCACAATGGGATTTGAGACATCATGACTTGGATGAACTGACTTTCGTTCATCGAGCTGATCAGCATATCCCCACTTTCTCCGGGCTGCTCGTATTTTCCCAACATAAATATACCGAATATTTGAAAAGCAAAAAAAATTAACAGTAATATATAAATCATTTTATTTGATTTAAAACGGTGAAAGTCCATTTTGAGAATATTAATCACGGCTCCCACCCTCACTTTCTATCCGTGCCAAAAAATATTGTTCTAGGCTTTGTTTATGCTTGATAATCGAATGAACAGTTATGCCGCTTTCAACTAAGGTCTTGATGATATGTTGGTTCTCAAGATGAGCATCATATACATACACCATACGCTCATTTATGACTTTGTAATGATTAATATGCAATTTTTGTTCTAAGATGGGAACAGCCGAGCTTGCTTTATCCACTTCTATTTCAATACGATCTTCGCATTGAAGCAGCAGTTGCTCCCTTGAATGGTGTTCGATGATTTCTCCTTGATGTACGATTGCATATTGCGTCGCTACTTTCGATAACTCTTCCAAAATATGACTTGAAATAATGATGGTCATTCCCGTTTTATTCAATTCCAAAATCATATTTCTAATCTCAGAAATTCCTTGCGGGTCCAAACCGTTGATCGGTTCATCCAAAATCAAGACATCTGGGCTTCCAATTAATGCAGCTGCAATTCCAAGCCTTTGCTTCATGCCCATTGAATAATTTTTCACCTTGGTCTTGTTCGAACCTTCCAATCCGACAAGCTTCAGCAGCTTGTTAATATGCTCTTTCCGATTAGTCAATCCATAAGAGATTGCGATTAATTCCAAATTTTCATAGGCAGTATGATGGGGATATAACCCTGGATTTTCAATGAGTACGCCTATTCGTTCAAAATAAGGGTGATTATCCTTCACTGGACGATCAAATAATTTAATTTCTCCTGAAGTCGGGGATATCAATCCAGCAATCATCTTTAGCAAGGTGGATTTTCCCGCTCCATTTTGGCCTATCAAACCGAAGATTTCACCTTTACCTATTTTAAACTCTACCTTACGCACTGCTGTTTTCCCTTTAAATTGTTTGGTTAATTGACTTACTTCAATAATTGCTTCAGCCATATTCGCACCTCCTTGTCAATAAAATAACAAAAAGAAGCTAACATATCGTCAATAAAAGATTAAGAAAGTTCAAAGAAGATTAGGGCCGGTTTAAGGCACTCCCTATGGTGCCAGCCTGAAACCAATGCCCCAAATGGTGTCAATATAAGCCTCATCGTCAACCCTTTTGATTTTATTGCGAATATTGCTAATGTGAACGGTAATGGTTTTGTCCTCACCTATGTATATATCTTCCCATGCAAGCTCATACAGATCCTGCTTTGTAAACACTCGGGTAGGATTCTTAAGCAGCAGCTCAAGGATCTTGTATTCCTGTCTTGTAAGTTTCAAATCTGCTTGATTGACGCTAGCGTTCATCGTTCCGGTATCTAAAAGTAGATTTTTATGACGATAGCGAGTGGCAGAATCCGTTCGGGAGGTTCGTTTGACATGTACATTAACTCGGGCAAGCAATTCCTCCACCTCAAACGGTTTCGTGACATAATCAGCGGCTCCCAACTTAAACAGATTTAATTTATTATCCAATTTGTCCTTGGCTGATAGAACTATAACTGGTGTGTCAGAGCTTAATTCTATTCTTAGCCGATGCATAAAATCTTCCCCCGAGAAGCCAGGAAGCATGAGGTCCAAAATAATAAGCTGATACTCGCGATGAGTGACGTTCATGATTCCCTCACTGCCAGAATACGCTTGCGTGCATTGAAACTTCTCTTTTCGAAGCACATCATAAATAATATTGTTGATATGCACGTCGTCCTCGACAATTAGAATTTTGAGGTGGTGCGTGTCATTGTACACGTCAACTCTCCTTTACGATTTTCTTAAAAGCTAAGCTGATGCAAAACTGCTCATCGTTCAGGTCAGCTTGCACATAACCATTCATTTTCTCCATCAGTGATTTCACGATAAAAAGTCCCAGTCCTGAAGATTGGTTCGTACGCGACGGATCTGCTTTGTAAAAGCGAGTAAATATGTTGTCGAGGCTCAGCAGATGATTTCGCTTCAGTACATTGGAAAAATGAAACAAAACCTCGTCCTGCTTCTCCTCATAACGAATGCTTAGAGCACCTTCACTATGCATAAAGTAATTTTTGATCACATTCTCAAATACTCTTTCCAACGCACTTTCATTTCCTACTATAAATAGCGGTGCTTCCACCATGCAGATGTTTGGTTCATAGCCACTTCGCAAAAAATCGTCGATAAAGGTAAACAGACGTTTATTTAACACTTTTATCACATCAACTGGCTCAAGCTCCAAGATGTAATCTGGGTTTTTCAGTTTCGTATATAGGAACAGCTCGTCAACAAGTGTAATAATCTGTTTCATTCTAGTCTGTGCCAGACTAACATACTCTGTTTTTTCTTTAAGATACTCGGATCGTTCCGCCAATTGCAGATAGCCGTCAAGTGAAGTCAGCGGGGTTCGTATATCGTGGGACAAGCTCATAATGGTCGCGTGGATTTCTTCCTTTTGTTCGATAAAATCTTGCTTCAACTTTCGTTGATCACGAAGCATTGCATTACATAAATCGATTAACCGATGAATTTCTTTTGGCTTAATTTGTGTTTGTATCATTTTGAATGAATGATGGTCTGATATAAAAGATAATTGGTTGCCGATATCCTTAATTTGGTTTTTGTAATACACAAGGTAAACGGATTGAATGATTAAAGCAGCCAGTATGACGATTAAAATAATATAAAACATAGAATCACTTCCTTTCTGACACTTGAACCATCTCGTTCTCCTGTATTTCAACTCTCTAACTCTTGGAAATTTATACTTGAAGACTATATTCAATAATTTATAATTATATCCTTCAATAACGCTCTATTTCGACAACATTCAAATTTATACACTAATTATTGTCTCAAKAAGGTACCATTAAAGCAATAAACCACATAATAATAGTTTATACAGTACATGTATATCCATAGATACAAACAAAGCCCAGGCAGTATACTGCCGGGCTTCAACTTGCAGGAAAATGTGGCTCTTAGCTGCTAAATTCTTACCAACAACACACAGCACTCCACATGACTGGAGTACGTAATATTGCGATGAATCAAGGCACTATTATCGTAAGTTTTTTTTAGATACATAAAGAAAAAGATCACCTATGATAAGGCGATTTCTTCAACTTTCGTTCCACKTTAGCGGAATGACATTTCTTAATCTGAAAGAGCACGTTTTATGTTTGCTTTTGCTTCATCAACCAACCTTTCATCTTTATCATCAATTGCCTGCATCATTATCAAAATGGGAATATATATGGCAATTAATCGAGATAAGATCTTCGTTTCTTCATCTACATCCCCATATTCTTTGAAAAAGTCAGAACGCGCATCCGGAGGTAAAAAGCTATACACAACATTCAAATCACAAGCAGGATGTCCTATATTGATATCTCCCCAGTCGATAATCCCTGAAACTCTTCCATTCTCATCTACCAGTATATTTTTAAAATGAAGGTCACCATGAAGGAATACATACTTTTGATTCACTCTTTCAGTTCTGAGCTGTTCCAAATAATTTGATATTGCATGATACTCTTCTTCACTGAAATGAAGGGCAAGATCGGAAATGAATTTATGTATCTTCTTCTTACGCATCGCAATATCAGTCAGATTTCTATGGTCATATTGAGCTCCATTTTCTTGGGCAATTTGCACAGGGAATGCATGTAAGCTTTTTAAAAATTGCGCGAGCGTTGTTGCTGATA
>NZ_JBFTSN010000262.1:0-9109 GCF_056400045.1 Paenibacillus sp. 01L418 | reverse complement strand
TGGCCGTTTAAACTTGAAAGGTGTTTTGATCCCTGTCTCACAAATGGGGGTCAGTCCACCTCTCTTTAACGCGGTTTTTTATCATGCGTATCAATAAACAACTTCCCTTTATAGTCAATCGTACAAAAAAACACGTCCTTAAAATCGAAGACGCCTCTTTCCTGCAAAACATTTTTTAACCAAAATCTTGTCTTTTCAAGATTTTCTAAGTTTTTGTCCTGCACCTTGCCATCCATAATAAGCGGGACAGGCAATATCTCAAAGCGATATTTCGGTGGAAAAATATTCGTTTGATTGTACTGCTTCAGCTTTTGGTCGGATCGCTCTGATTCCTGACCTTCATTACTGCCCTCTTCAGACTCATCAGCATTTTCCTTGGGTATGACGGACAGCTTRCCGCTCGTCTCCAAAATCGCAAATTCAACATCCGATACAGCACTGATTTTATTTTCCCTTAACTGCAGCATTAGATCATCCAGATTGTACCGCTGCTTGCGCATAACGTCACTATTCAGCTTGCCCTTGTCAATAATTACACTTGGTTTGCCATCAAACAGCAGTCTTAGCTTTCGACTCTTCATCGTCATAAAAGCACTGCCTACTTGAATAATCATCAAAACGACCATCGGTAAGATGCCTTCCCACATCGCCCGCTCCATGTCTTCAATAACAATGACTGCAATCTCAGCAATCATGACTGAAATAACGAGATCGAACACGGAAAGTTTACCGATTTCTCGTTTTCCCATAAAACGCATGATCAGAAATACGACGAAATAAATCATTATCGTCCGGATCAACAGGCCCCAAAATTCCAAAGGAAACCGCCTCCTCGTCTTTATCATTCGAGCTGATGCCAGCTGCGTTTTGTCCGTAAAGCTATTCTGACCTACGTGTTACAACATCATACTCCTGCTGTTTATACGAATATATGGCAATGCGGAATAAGCTGCTCATAAATACATACTGACAAGCTAATTCCTGTACTATTCTACCTAGCTTGACCATATGGATAAGTAATACGTTCATAACGCTGGGGGGAATATGATGAGTTCGGTTAAACAAGCACCTAAGCCGCCTTTAATCGCTTCACCTTTGCTTGCCGGAGTGCTTTTTTCAATCATTTGGCTAGCAGTAGGCGCATTGCTGCTCTCACTGCTTTTGCATTTTACGGCAATGAAGGAAAGCAGTTTGCCCTCTAACGCCATGCTGGTTCACGGCTTCGCAGCACTGGCGGGGGGCTTTACATCAGGAAGACGCTCTGAGAACAAAGGCTGGTATAATGGTGCATTGCTCGGTTTGCTTTATGGCGTAATTGTTATCATTATCAGCTTTCTTGCATCAAATGCTTCCTTATCCGTACATAGCATCCTTCTTCTAGGCGCTGCTCTCTTATCAGGCGCATTTGGCGGTATGATTGGCGTAAATATGAAGAAATGAACATTTACAAAAAAAAACCGACTAACATGCAAGCATGTCAGTCGGTTTTTTTAATTATTTCTCTAAATCAACCGACGCTGGTGCGGAGTTGATAATTGTATTAATTGCGCTGCGCTCAAATGTCATTTTAGTTGTATCGTTGACACGAATAACAACCGTATCGTCACTCAGCTCAACGACTGTGCCATGCAATCCACCAATTGTTGAAATTTTATCGCCTTTCTTCAATTGGTTAAGCATGCTTGCACGAGTCTTTTGTTTCTTCTGCTGCGGACGGATAAGCAAGAAATAAAAAACCGCAAACATAAGCACAAAAGGCCAAATCATTTGTAGGATATTTGTTGATCCTGCTTCACCTGCTGCTTGCAACATCGAAATCCCTCCTTTCAAAACCCTTTCTCATTATCGAACAGGCCGTAGCTTGTGAAGAAGGAATCCCGGAAATCCAAAAGCCGGTCATCCATGATCGCTTGCCGAACGTCCCGCATGAGTTGTAGCAAGAAATGCAAATTGTGATAAGTCGTCAGCCTCATACCGAACGTCTCATCCGCTTTAATTAAATGCCGGATATAAGCTCTGGAATAATTCGTGCATGTATAGCATGAGCACTCTGGATCCAGAGGACCATAATCCTC
This sequence comes from Paenibacillus sp. 01L418, assembly GCF_056400045.1. NCBI lineage: Bacteria > Bacillati > Bacillota > Bacilli > Caryophanales > Paenibacillaceae > Paenibacillus > Paenibacillus sp. 01L418. The sequence goes on along the minus strand of NZ_JBFTSN010000262.1, from coordinate 7,034 downwards.
AGCGTACTTCGCATTACGGATGACGAGTCTGCCTTGGCTTGTCATGGTTGTCCCATTGCGAGCAATACGCGTTGGCAGAACACAATCGAACATATCAATACCCCGGATAGACCCTTCAATTAATGCATCCGGCGATCCAACTCCCATAAGGTAGCGTGGTTTATTCGCTGGCAAAATGGGAACCGTATAGTCGAGCACATCATACATCAGATGTTTAGGCTCTCCAACACTCAGTCCACCAATAGCATACCCCGGGAAATCCATGGAAGTCAAATCATTTGCGCTTTGAATACGCAAATCTTTGTACATCCCCCCCTGCACGATAGCGAACAGCCCTTGGTCATGTGGTCTTGCGTGAGCCTTAAGGCAGCGTTCTGCCCAACGTGTTGTACGCTCCAACGATTTCTTCACATAGTCATGCTCGGCAGGAAATGGCGGACATTCATCAAATGCCATCATAATATCAGAGCCAAGAGCATTCTGAATTTCCATCGCTACTTCTGGTGAAAGAAATTTTTTGTCGCCATTGAGATGGGAACGAAAGTGTACGCCTTCTTCGGTAATCTTACGCATTTCGCTAAGACTAAAAACTTGGAATCCGCCGCTGTCTGTTAGAATGGGACGATCCCAGTTCATGAACTTATGCAATCCACCGGCATTTCTTACAATGTCATGTCCCGGTCTTAGGAACAAATGGTAGGTGTTGCTCAAAATAATTTGAGCATCCATCGCTTTCAGTTCTTCTGGAGCCATCGTTTTCACAGTAGCTTGTGTTCCTACTGGCATAAAGGTAGGCGTCTCAATCACACCATGCGGAGTGTGTACACGTCCTAGTCTTGCTCCTGATTGTTTGCATTGTTTGATTAATTCATATTTTACAGCCACAATTCACGCTTCCTATTCCTAATTAGTAAATAAACATGGCATCGCCAAAGCTGAAAAATCGATATTCATGAGCAATCGCTTCTTCATAGGCGTGCATGACAGCATCTCGTCCAGCAAGCGCACTTACAAGCATAACGAGCGTTGACTTTGGTAGATGAAAATTGGTGAGTAATGCATTGACAAGCTTAAACTCGTAACCTGGGAAAATAAAAATAGATGTCCAGCCGTTGCAAGCTTCGATTGCTTTTCCTTCAAAGCGAGCAGCAACGGTTTCCAGCGTGCGAGATGAGGTTGTCCCTACAGCGATAATACGTGCTCCGCTCCGTTTGGCTTCATTAATTATTGCGGCATTTTGTTCACTCAGCTCATAATACTCTGCATGCATTTCATGATCCTCAACAAGGTCAACGGACATTGGGCGGAATGTGCCTAGTCCAACATGCAGTGTTACGTAGGCGAGTTTAACGCCCTTCGCTTGCAGACGCTGAAGAAATTCTTCCGTAAAATGCAAGCCCGCCGTTGGTGCTGCTGCCGACCCCGCATGTTTGGAATACACGGTTTGATACCGCTCGCGTTCTTCAAGCCTTTCCTTGATATACGGAGGCAATGGCATTTCTCCAAGACGGTCAAGCAGCTCCTGGAATATCCCCTCATATTCAAAACGTATCGTACGTCCGCCCATTTCGCCTTCTTGCTCAACAACAGCGCGCAGCAGCGGATTACCTGCACCATCATCTCCAAAGGAGAGTGCGGTGCCGACCTTCAAACGTTTAGCCGGTTTTCCGAGCGCATCCCAGCTGCCATCCTCTAGCTGTTTCAATAACAATAGCTCAATCTTTGCGCCCGTATCGCTCTTCATCCCCGTCAACCTGGCTGGAATAACTCTAGTGTCATTTAGAACTAGAACGTCTCCAGGCTTAACATACTGCTCTAAATCCGTAAATCTATTGTGTGTCAATTCGCCTGTTTGCTTGTTTAATGCAAGCAATTTCGAGGCCGTTCTGTCAAGCAATGGCGTCTGAGCAATTAAATGTTCTGGTAATTCAAAATCAAACCATTCTACGTTCATATCGATTCAATCATTCCTTAGCGATGGTGACATCTTTGTAGTAGTATTTCAAAATATATTGATAGTCATACCCTTGCTGAGCTAGGCTTAATGCTCCGTATTGCGATAATCCGACCCCGTGTCCGTTGCCAGACCCTACAAAACGGAACGAAGGCTCCTTCGTAGCTGCGCGAATATTACCGCTGCCATCTAATATAAACAAGTTAGCGTTAACCGCCTCTGTTTTTGTGCCTCCAGCACTAATCATATAAACAGGATTCGAATCCGACGGCTTCGTACGTGTTGTAGCTCCAGCACCAAGCATAGCAACCTTCGCGGTTTCCTCAATCTGGAACAACGTACTAGGCAAGGACCCTTGTACACCTAGTGCAGCACGATAATCAATTGGATAAGTAACAGTTAGCTTTTGTCCATTTGCTGTAATTTCTGTCGCACGTCCTGAAGCGCCGCGCTGGCTCACTTCGAGTGATTTGAGCGGACCTGAGACGGGAGTCTTCACTTTGCCGTTAATCGTTGTTAACATTTCTTGTGCACTGTAAGGACCACGTATCCAAGTCATTGAATTGGATTCTACACTTTTATCCAGCACAACGACCCGTGTTCCGTTGTCAACCGTTGCAATGACAGGGATCGTATCCTGTATAAGAGGATGCTTGCGTACTTTTGTGCCGTTTGTATTTACTAGCATGATACGACTTCCTGCTGCTGTCGTTTCTCCTGTCTCGGCTAGTAAATCCTCTCTAATATAACCAATAGCTCCGCTAGGGACAACAACGCGGTACCAATTGTTCAAACCTACCTCCGATGAAGCGTCCGGGCTTTTGACAGCCTGCATATAAGGAACTGCGTTGCCCCATGCTTCTTTGGCATCAGCCGTAAATCCACCACTGTTGGCTGAATAGATCGCATCAATTGCTTTTCCATTGTACAATGCAACTTCGCCTGCTGTCTCTTCGACGGCAGCAATGGTTGATGGCCGCTCTGAGCCTACACCGTAATATGCTTGGCTTAAAGTCGTATCCACGACATGCGCGATTTGGAAACCAAATCCTCGATTTAAAGCATAAGTGCGTGCAGCAACCGCTTGTGCCTTAAGTGCTTCGATAGGCCATGTAGGGTACATTTCCACACCTACAACTGAATATAAGTATTGTTCAAATGGAAGTTCATTTACGACTGCCATCCGTCCATTTAATATACTAAGCTCAAATAGTCCTCTATAGCTGCGAGCGCTCCGCTCGTTTAGCTTAATTGGATCATTCCCGATTGGAGATACCGTAACCTTCGTATCGTTGCCAGCAAACATATAGAGCTCAGTACTGCTTTCAGCTTTGGCAGTTACGGTATGATCATTTCTTATGAGCAAGTAAGCCGAACTAGCATCGGCCTCCTTCAACGCAGCTCCGCCTGAAGCATTTGCGGCAGCTGCTTTAACAATTTGCAGCTCAGCAGCTGATACAGCCGCCCCTACCATTACCGAGTAGTACGCTGATCCACTTTGCTGTGAACGAATAGCAACATAGGCATCGAGGCCAACTGCGCCGAAGCCGCTTGCTGCTGCTATCGCATCCGCTTTGCTGGTCAAAGGACCGCTCTCCAAATGAAGTGGGCCTTGAACCACCGAGTTCGAGCCTCCAACTAGCTTAGACAGCTCACTATCACCCTTCCACTTCGTTTGTGCAGTCACAGCTTCTGCAGCTGTTTTGTATGTACCTTCAATAACCTGATAGATGATTGCACCATTTTTTGAAAGGGATGTTATAAAAGCAGTACCTTTCAAAGCTTGCAAACGTTTCTGCACAGCTAGAGCTGAAGCAAACGTGGAGCTCTCGTACACTTTGACTTTAAAGCTGTCAACTGCGAATCGAGCTGTAGCTGCTCCATCTACATTAAACCAATTATTGATGCCATCAGGCTGCCTTACACCGATGCTCATTCCACCCGTTGATGAAAATGTGGCAGCTGCTGTCGTATCATCGTATTTCCCAGGCAATTGCATGAACAAAGCAACTCGGATATTGTCGAGCTTTGGTACTGCTGCCTGTGATGGAGAGCCTGTCCAAGCTGTAGCGAGCAGTACAATTGCGATCGTCATGATTAAGTAACGCTTCATATTCCGTTTAATTGACATTCCTGTTGTTCTCCTCCCTCTTCCGCGGCAATTCGCAGCCATTAACGGAACAGCTTTGTTCTGTAGATCCAAACCATTCATATCTTCTTTTGGCTACAAATTTGTACATACGATTTGCTATGCTTTTCATACCAGGTATTCGATAAAGTACGGATAGCCAGCGAAAGCCCTTTACCGTTCTTAATATACGGACAATTCCATCCGCACCAGCAAAGAGCTGCCCCTGCTCATCAGCAACATGCATTTTCTCATACAACTCTTCAAATTTCAACAGACCAACGGAAGGAATTAGCTGTTCCGTACTGCCTGCTGCCTCCAACTGTTGAATTTGAACATAATGCAAATCCGCTTTAGAATGAAGCTCCTTCAGCTTCGCAATGGAACCGAGGCACAGATTGCAATGGCCATCATAGATAACATAAAGTTTCTCAGCGGCACCATTGGCTCTGGAACTCATGGCGTACTACCTCCCCGGTATTGGTAGACCTAGGTGACGATAGGCGTTTTCCGTAGCAATCCGGCCTCGCGGCGTTCGCTGTAGAAAACCGATTTGCATTAAATACGGCTCATAGACATCTTCAATTGTTTGGCTTTCTTCGCCTATCGTTGCTGCAATCGTATCAAGGCCAACTGGCCTGCCGGCAAAAGTAGTCATCATCGCTTGCAGCATTTTGAAATCGATGAGGTCGAGTCCCATTTTATCTACCTGCAGCAGCTCAAGCGCCGAACGCGCGATATCATGTGTGATCACGCCGTCGCCGCGCACCTGCGCGAAATCACGTACTCGTTTAAGAAGACGATTCGCAATCCTCGGTGTTCCTCGAGACCGCATCGCAATCTCAGAAGCCGCTTCTCCTACAATGCTGACGTTTAATATTTCTGCTGTTCTAGCCACGATGAACGCAAGCTCATCCATCGTATAAAACTCTAGTCGGCTCACTACGCCAAAACGATCACGAAGCGGTGCAGATAAAAGCCCTGCTCTTGTAGTCGCGCCAATCAAGGTAAAAGGCGGCAAATCGAGTCGAACCGATCGAGCGCTCGGCCCTTTGCCAATCATAATGTCGAGTGCAAAGTCTTCCATTGCCGGGTACAATACTTCTTCTACCGTACGATGAAGGCGATGAATTTCATCAATAAAGAGTACATCGCCTTCCTGCAGGTTCGTGAGCAGTGCGGCAAGATCACCAGGACGTTCAATTGCAGGTCCGGATGTCGTGCRAAGGCTCACTCCGAGCTCATTGGCAATAATGTTCGACAAAGTCGTTTTACCAAGACCCGGAGGACCATACAGCAGTACATGATCAAGCGCTTCTTTGCGCAATTTTGCTGCTTCAATATATATTTTCAAGTTTTCCTTGGCTTTTGTTTGCCCAATATATTCGGCTAAATAACGGGGACGCAAGCTGAGCTCAACTGCCTGATCTTCCATCATCAGGTTGGCGGAAATGATTCTATCATCCATCTGCCTTCATCTCCCTACTTTAACCTTTAAATAGCTGCTGCAAAGCCCGCTTCATCAAAGAATCGACTGATTCCTCCGCCGTAACGCTATGCTGCAATCCATTCCATGCTTTATCAAGCTCCGCTGCTGTGTAGCCCAGCGCAGCAAGCCCTTCCCTTGCTTCCTGCCAAGCGGTGCCTGCGCCTTGACCTGAATGCCTGCTCGATGTAAGATCAAGCGCAACACCTGCTGCAGTCAAAAGACCTCCATCCAGCCCCGCCCCGATCAGCTTGTCCTTTAGATCTAGAATCATCCGCTGTGCGGTTTTTTTCCCTATGCCCGGAAGCTTAATGAGAAACGCTATATTTTCCTGCTGAATAGCGGCTATAACCGCATCCGGTCGACCACCTGACAAAATGCCCAAAGCGACGCGCGGACCAATGCCGGATACCTCCAGCAGCTTGCGGAACAGCGTCTGCTCCTCTCTCGTCTCAAAGCCAAACAACAGAACAGCATCCTCGCGAACGTTATGATGAATATAGACGACGACGGGTTCTTCTTTTTTTGCAAATGCATACGGATTAGGAGTAAATACACGATAACCGGTATCTCTTACGTCCAGAACGATATATTCGGATTCTAGATGGACGACATTGCCTCTTAAAAAATCGATCATGAACGTTTCACCTCATTTATTTTCTGATTGAGTACGACCGAGTGCGCATGACAGATCGCAACAGCGAGCGCATCGGCAACATCATCGGGCTTCGGCACTGCCGAAAGCTTCAAAAAAACCTTAACCATTTCTTGCACTTGTTTCTTCTCCGCTTTGCCATAACCAACAACCGCCTGCTTTACTTGAAGCGGCGTATATTCGCCAATAGGCAATCCGCGCTGCGCAGCAGCCAAAATAATAGCGCCCCTAGCCTGCGCCACATCAAAAGCCGTCGTCACGTTTCGATTAAAAAATAGTTTCTCTATGCCCATAGTGTCCGGCTTATATTTATCCATTAAAGCGCCCGCAGACTCGTAAACTTGCAGCAAACGCTGCTCTGAAGGCGTATGAGCTTCCGTCTGAATCGCACCGTATTGAACGGGCGTAAGCTTATGTCCGATCTTATCTATGAAACCAAATCCAACGATCGCATAACCAGGGTCAATTCCAAGAACGCGCAAACGGTCATCTCCTCAAAATAACTGCTTTCTCCACATACTCACTGAAAGTTGCTTCATCCATTATAGCAAAAGATGGCGTGAATGAGAACGCGCGTTTGATATTTCGGCCTTTAGACATAAAGAAAGGAGACCGCACGATGATGTGCGATCTCCTTTGTCACTTACTCTTGCTGATAGGCTGGGTTCATTACTTTCTGATTTTGCTCAATAGCATAGTCGCTATAGGTGGATAGAACACTATTATATTCTTCCATGTCGGTTATCCGAATCCCTCTGGTAAGCTGGTCCAGCTTATCCTGCGGCAAACTGCTCTCCATATAACGTACGTC
>NZ_JBFTSN010000261.1:0-9160 GCF_056400045.1 Paenibacillus sp. 01L418 | reverse complement strand
ATTCCAACTTGGCGAGATGAAGGGGCCGACAACCGCATGGCAGCCTTCGTCCGTTGGTCAAAGCTTTTACGTTGATTTGGGCGAGGTTAAGCAGCTTGATCGCATCAACAGCTTTGGCGGAGTTGGAACAGGAAAATACAAATATGAATTTAGTCAAAATGGGACCGACTGGGACAATCTCATGGAAGTCGACAGCAGCCATGTTGCTGTATTTACTTGGAACAGTCAGCCCGCGGCGCTCGCAGCTCGGTATGTGAAGCTTACGACGGTTCAAACAGGCTTCTCCATGCATGAGATGGCTATTTACGAGCAAGGCAACCAAATACCGTTATCAATCGTCGGAATAAATGATGAGCAGGCGAAGGATGCCAAACGAGGCAGCGTACCTTTGCTCTTTGATGAACAGCAGCGCGCGAAGTATGAAGCGACTTATATGAACGGATCTTATTTTGATGAAATTTATCATGCCCGTACTGCTTATGAGCATATGGAGCATATTGTAGCTTACGAGAATACACATCCACCGCTTGGCAAAATTATAATTGCGATCGGTATTAAGCTGTTTGGGCTTAATCCGTTTGGCTGGCGCATTGCCGGCACGCTGTTTGGCATTGCAATGCTGCCGTTAATGTATGTATTCGCGAGAAGGCTGTTTAAAACGACTGTTTATGCTGGTGTGGCGACTGCGTTGCTAGCAGCAGATTTTATGCATTTTACGCAGACTAGAATTGCAACGATTGACGTTTACGGCGTGTTTTTCATTATGCTGATGTTTTATTTCATGCACAAATATTATTCCTTAAGCTTCTACAAGGTAAAGCTGAGTGTTACTTTGCTGCCGTTGTTTTTAGCCGGTCTCTTTTTTGGAATCGGAGTAGCTTCCAAATGGATTGTGCTCTATGGGGGCGCAGGCTTAGCTATTATGCTCGGTTTATCTTTATTTGATCGTTATAAGGAGTATGCAGCTGCCAAGCGAGTTCTGAAAGAGAACAAAAAAGAGTCTGGCTTTAGCCAAGACAAGCTGCAGCATATTATAAACGTATTTCCTCGTTATACGATCATAACGCTTGCTGTATGTCTCGTATTTTATATCGTTATACCGCTTGCGATTTATGCGTTATCCTACATTCCAGTACTGACTGTAATGGATGAAGGATATACCTTGAAAAGTCTAGTTGATTACCAGAAGCATATGTTCAGCTATCATAGCAAGCTGGTATCAACGCATCCATTCTCATCCTCATGGTGGGAGTGGCCGTTCATGAAGAGGCCGGTATGGTATTACTCAGGCGACAATATGGCAGCAGGTATGAAATCCACAATTGTAGCGATGGGCAATCCGCTTATTTGGTGGGCAGGCATTTTTGCGATGGCAGCGACGATATGGATGAGTATCAAACGGAAAGATAAAGCGATGTATACGATATGGATTGCGTTTCTAGCACAGTACGTGCCTTGGATGCTTGTAACAAGGCTTACGTTCCTTTATCACTATTTTGCAATGGTGCCGTTCATTATTCTGAGCTTGGTCTATATGTTTAAAATAATCGAAGAGAAACGGCCAAACTTTAAGCTGATTCGAAATGTTTTTGTGGCAGTAGCGATATTGTTATTTGTGATGTACTATCCTGCGCTATCCGGTATGACTGTAAAGACCTGGTATGTAGAGCATGTTCTACGCTGGTTCCCAAGCTGGTTATTTTAAAATATAAGAAAGTATATCGTTTTCTCATACTTATCTTATATTTCACCGTCAAGGCTACTTCAGCGTCTAAGGACGCCGAAGGCGTTTTTGCTTGAAGAAAGGGGTATCTGGATGAAACAATCGGCTGTAAAATACAGTATTATCGTTCCTATGTACAACGAAGAAGAGGTTATCGAGCATACGTACGAGCGGCTGAAGCTGGTCATGGACAGCACGAACGAGTGTTATGAGCTTATTTTCGTCAACGATGGAAGTAAAGATCGTACGGTCGAATTAATTTCCATGATCTGCGATTTCGATCCAAATGTCCGAATGATTAATTTTTCACGTAATTTTGGTCATCAAATCGCGATTTCAGCGGGGATGGATTATGCGCAGGGTGATGCGATCGTCGTCATTGATGCTGATCTACAAGATCCTCCAGAGGTCATTATCGATATGATCGCCAAATGGAAGGAAGGCTTTGAGGTTGTTTATGGCAAACGTCTTAAGCGTAAAGGCGAGACGATGTTCAAGAAAATAACCGCTAAGCTGTTTTATCGCACGCTGCGCAGCTTAACGAATGTGGATATTCCCGTAGATACGGGGGATTTCCGTTTGATCGACCGGAAGGTATGCGATGTGCTGCGCGGCTTGAAGGAAAAAAATCGGTTCGTTCGCGGCTTGGTTAGCTGGATCGGTTTCCGTCAGACGATGGTCGAATATGAACGGGAAGAACGTTTTGCAGGCGAAACCAAATATCCGCTGAAAAAAATGATATCTTTTGCCATAGACGGAATAACCTCCTTCTCTTATAAACCTTTGAAAATTGCCACCTATGTTGGCTTTACATTATCAATAACGAGCTTCTTGTATTTGTTAGTCGTTATATTCCAGAAGCTGTTTACGGGCACCACGATTGCTGGCTGGGCTTCCATTGTGGCAGTAAATCTATTGTTTAACGGCATTATATTGATGCTCTTAGGCATAATCGGGGAATATATTGGCCGGATTTATGAAGAATCCAAAAACCGCCCTTTATACATCGTTCGCGAAGCTCAGGGGTTTCCTGCGAAAGATGACAATCAATCCTCAGAGTCTGCTGAACAAGATCGGGTTAAAAAATATGTCTAACGCAACATCAAAACGAGCAGCTAGAGGATTCATCGCACAATTTGTAAAGTTCAATTTAGTTGGACTTCTTAATACGTTAATCGATTTTCTGATGTTTACACTCCTCATTTGGTTTGGTGCGTATTATTTACTTGCACAGGTGATTGCATACGGAGCTGGAATGATTAACAGCTATGTGCTAAATAGCCGATATACTTTTAGGAAGAGGGAAAATGAAGCTTCAAGCCCGCAGCAGCTAAATAGAGGTATGAGATTCATCGTATGGAACGGTATCATACTAGGTATTACTTTACTGCTGCTTATGGCCTTGAACGAGTGGTGGGGTTTGAATGAGGTCGTCTCAAAGCTGATTGTAACGGTGGTAACCGTTGCGCTTAACTTTTACGGAAGCAAGAAATGGGTTTTCGAGGCGAAAGGACCACAGACTGAGGCCAGCTAGCGGAAGGTGGGGAAAAATGAAAAGAATACTCTCTTATGCATTAGTGATTGTAGGTATTCTCATATTGCTCTATCCAAAAGCGAATGAATGGTACGAGAACCGTCAGCAGGATAAGCTGATGGCTACTTGGGATGAGGCGAGCTTTGATGTGAGCGCAGAGCAGCAAGCGCAGCAGCAATATGAGCATTTGACGGATCTCTTCAACGAGCAATCCGCAGCGACCGAGACGCCGATTCAATCGCCGACGGAAGCAGCTACACCAGAAGCAACCCCTACAGAGGCGCCAAAAGCACAGAAGATTGCCCCCATTGCAACGATTAAGATTGATAAAATAAAGCTTAAGCTGCCTGTCGTTGAGGGAGCCACCCAGAAGAATATGAAATCGGCTACAGCTCACTTAAAGGAAACAACAGCAATAGGCAAAGTCGGCAACGCAGCTATAGCCGGGCATCGGATGCGCTCTAAGGGAAGGCTGTTTAATCGGCTTGGGGAAGTTGAGGTCGGAGATAAAATCGTCGTGGATACAAAAGATGAAAGCTTCACATATACCGTTTATAAAGTATCCATTGTAGATCCGACTGATGTATCTGTTCTAAATTACAACAATAAAGATAAGCTGCTGACTTTGATCACCTGTGATCCCATAGTAAACCCCACGCATCGGCTCATCATTCATGCAAAAATATAATGGGCAGCAGAGCCCATTTTCCCTTCATAACAGCACCAATGGTATCGCCCCTTCATAGTATAAGTTGACTGTATCCCTTAACCTTGTTAAACCATAAAAACCCGCGCAAGGAGGGGTGACAAACATTGAAGGGTAGCGACCATAAGAGCAAGTTTTTATTGACGCATCGTGAACGCGAGGTATTCGAGCTGTTAGTACAGGACAAGACAACAAGAGATATTGCACAACAACTATTCATCAGCGAGAAGACCGTCCGCAACCATATTTCTAATGTCATGCAAAAGCTGAACGTAAAAGGTCGTTCACAAGCGGTTGTCGAGCTAATCAAGCTTGGTGAATTACAAATCTAACATAGCAACCTAATCGGACGGCACTGTGACAAGGTGCTGTCTTATTTTTTTAAATCGATTAATGGGCAATTATTGAAATTGATTATCTAATTATGGAAAATAAACCAGCTAGGAAAGAGGTATTTGTCGAATCTCGTCGAATAATTAGTAATATCATAAATCAAAGAAGGTATCGCTGTGTCGCTTTTACATGTAAAACAAGCTATCCAAAAGAGAAAAGTGAGCCTGACGACACTAATGATTGGTTTAGTCTCTGTTTCGGTTTTACTCATGTTAACCATTTTGCTTTTTGCATCCTACCAGTCCAAGAAACAAGCGTTGTATGAAACAACACTTACACTTAATCTTTCAACCGCATCAAAAATGAGCATGATAATGGATTTATTATTTGAGTCGATGCGAAGCAGTCTTAAAAACGCGGCAGACTTTTACTCTTTGAATAGTGATATGAAGCAATCAGATTCCGGAAAATATCTTGATCTCATTCGCAATAGCAGCAACTATTTTAATTCGATTGTCGTAGTTGATGAGAATGGTGTCATGCGCACACTGTCCCCTTCGTCGATTGGCAAGGCAGGCGAGCCTATAAAAACAGCCGCTGCGAAGGAAGCATTGGCATCACGAAAGCCATATTTGTCAAAGCCTTATACGAGCGCGACAACAAAAAATCTCATGGTGTTTATTAGTGAGCCTTTGTTTGATCAAAAGGGTGTATACCGGGGCTATATCGGTGGAAGCCTCTATTTGCAACAAAATAACGTTCTAAATATGATATTCGGTAATGATAACCTTGACCATAACGGTTCCTATTTCTATGTAGTAGGTTCAGATGGCCACTTGATGTACGATCCTGATAAAAGTCAGATTGGAAAGAATAGCACCTCGAATCTGATCGTTCAGAAGCTGATTAAGGGGCAGAGCGGTCAAGAGCTCGCCGTAGATGAAAATGGTGTGAAATGGCTTGCCGGTTACTCCTACGTCCCTGAGAATCAATGGGGGGTCGTTGTGCTTTCACCAATAAGCATAGTGAAGGAGCAGTTGAACAATCATATACAAGCGATCCTATTATACACGCTCATACCCTTTATTCTTTTGATGCTCGTGACGACCTTTCTTGCCCGCCGATTGGCTAAACCTTTTGTAACGCTTGCGAATATCGTCAGCAAAATGGGGAAAGAAGAAGTTCCCATACCCGCCATGAAGCATCATTGGAACAGAGAAGCCGATTTATTAACGAGCACGGTCATACTTGCTATGAACGGTATTAAAACGGAAACGGATCGGTTGACACAAGCGGCTATGACGGATGCTTTGACCGGATTAAATAATAGAAGAACGTTAGAAACGATTATGAAAAAATGGATAGAAGAAAAGAAACCTTACTCCATTGTCGTCCTGGATATTGATCGCTTTAAAACCATTAATGATACATATGGGCATCAGGAAGGTGACAGAGTGCTTCAGCATTTGGCAGACATTGTAAGGTTTTCTGTAACACCTGATGACCTTTGCAGCCGTTATGGAGGGGAAGAGTTCGTTGTCCTGCTGCCGAATGCCGCGCCGTATGTTGCCTTTGAAACTGCTGAGCGGATTCGTACAACGATGGCGAGCAGCGAAAATCATCTCAAGCAGATGGTTACCGTTTCGCTTGGCGTAGCTCAGTTTCCTTCCCATGCACAAACAGCAGATGAATTATTTTCACTTGCAGATCAAGCTCTCTATAAGGCCAAGCACGCTGGAAGAAACCAGACGGTAATGGCTGACTAGTATGCTGCCTCTGAAATTTCTGATTATTATCAATTATTGATGTACTGAAAAGGAATAAGCTAATGAAACCAGACCTAGTGTATACAAAAAAAAGAATGATTTATTTTATCGTTTTATCCATTGCAATCATAAGTATGCTTGTTGGACTTAAACTCATCTCCACCTATCACTATACAACGAAGTCAGCGGAGATCACGCTGGCGAAGCAGTATACGGAAATCGCTACGGATGCAGCAAATGGTTTAGATAAAGTTGCTTATAAGCAATTTCTACTAACCAAAACGGATGATGAGAATCGCAAAAAAATAAAGCTGTATTTAGAGGAGTATCGGAAACGTATAAATGCGCTCTATATCTATATTCTGCTTTTAGATGATACCGATGTTTCCAAAGTAATGGTTAACGCATTTCCGCCTCATATAAAAGATATACCGATTGGTTTTCCTTGTACCGTTCCTACTAATCAAGTGGAGATGGCTAAAAAAGGGTTAAAATATTCCACAGGAGTGTTACATGATAGGATAAGCGAATCCTATATGTCCGTCGGGGTTCCATTCTTTGATGAGGATGGCACGGTGCTTGGTGTTGTGGGGATCGATATCGCTGCAAAGGATTTAGGCCATGTGGGCAAGTATGTTGTCCAAAATAATATGTTTATTTTCGGAGTGGATGTCCTGTTTGCTTTATTGCTGCTCGCTGGTGTATATGTGCTTAATAAATGGTACAAAGCCAGGCTTCATCAGGACATGCGTGAATCTGAGAAGGTATACATTTCCGAGTTGGGCAAAATTGTAGAGACCATCAAATCAAGTCGTCATGATCTCATGAATCATCTCCAGGTGTTGAATGGATTAATGGACATCCGAAGGTATGATAAGGCACATGATTATTTAAAACAGCTAACCGAGGAATCCAAAACGTTAAACCTATCGCTGCATATAAAAAATCCGATTTTAATGGTGCTGTTCCAGAGCAAGAGGGAGCTGGCGCATTCGAAAAATATAATCATCAGCTTCGCTACAGATTATGATGCATTCGATAAAATAGAGTCGATGGACTTAGTCAAATTATTTTCTAATTTGTTGGATAATGCGATTGAAGCGGTGGAATCAAATGCTGGGTATATATCGCAGGAGATTCAAGTGCAATGTAAAGTGGAACATGGAAAATATATATTTATAATCGAGAATCCAGCCGTGCTTACGGATGAGGAGCAAAAGTGTTTCTTCCAATATGGTTTTACTACGAAAGCGAAGGGTTCTGTTTTACGAGGAAACGGTCTCTCTATAGTAAGGAGAACGGTGGAGAAATATAAGGGTGAGCTTAAATTTCAATATGAAGAAGGCAAGGTTCGTATTCAAATCCGAATCTAAATAAAAGAGGCTGTACCGCATTCTGATGCAGTACAGCCTCTTTTGCTGAAATTTTATGTTAATCCAGAAACATGCTGCTCCACATAGCCTTTAACCTCTTCAGCTGAGCTTAGTGCCAGAACGGCCTGAGCTATCTGCTTCATTTCCTGCTGAGATAGATTTGCGAGCAAAGCGCGAGCAGGAAGTATTGCACTTGCGCTCATACTAAACTCGTCTAAACCTAGACCGAGCAGAATCGGCAGTGCATGCTTCGAGCCCGCCATTTCACCGCACATCCCCACCCATTTGCCATGAGCATGAGCGGCTGTAATAACACGATTAATGAGCTGTAAAATAGCTGGATGAAGCGGATCGTTTAGATAGGAAAGCTTAGGATTCATACGATCTGCAGCAAATGTGTACTGAACTAAATCGTTTGTTCCGATACTGAAGAAATCAACTTCCTTGGCGAATAAATCCGCTAGCAGAGCCGCTGCTGGAATTTCGATCATGATGCCGGCTTCGATCCCAGAGTTAAAGGGAATACCTGCTTCGGTCAGTTCCTGCTTTGTTTCTTCCAGCATAGCTTTAGCTTGGCGCCATTCACCCAGTGTAGCAATCATAGGGAACATAATTTTTAAGTTGCCGTATGCGCTGGCCCGCAAAATCGCCCGAAGTTGTGTCTTGAACATATCCGGTCGATCCAAGCAGATGCGAATGGCACGGTAACCAAGGAATGGGTTGTCTTCTTTAGGCAGGTTGAGGTATGCAATTTCCTTGTCTCCGCCAATATCTATCGTTCGGATGACGATAGGCGCATCGTTTCCAAACGCTTTTGCTGCTTTGCGATAAGCTTCAAACTGTGTATCCTCGGAGGGCAGCCCAGCTGCGTCCATATATAGAAACTCGGTACGAAAGAGTCCGATGCCTTCAGCTCCTGCCGCAGCGGCAAGCTCGGCATCCTTAACTAAGCCGATATTTGCTACAAGTTCAACCTGTACGCCATCGCTGCTTACGGAAGGCTGATTCATAAAGGTTTGATAAAATTGCTTGCTTTCAAGCTGCTGCTTCTGCAATTGTGAATATCGAGTTAATGTTTCATTATCCGGGTCCACGAAAATATGCCCATCTGTCCCGTCAATGATGACGGTTTGGCCGTTTTTCACTGCCTGCTCCATGGAGCTGCCGATTCCGACAATGGCAGGAATGCCGATAGACCTTGCAATAATGGCAGAGTGGGAAGTGCGTCCGCCTGCTTGCGTTGCGAAGCCAATCACTTTGCTTGGATCGAGCTGAGCCGTATCCGAAGGTGTTAAATCTTCTGCAAACAGAATGATAGAACCTGATTCATCATTCAAAGAAGTTGATGAAATGCCTTGCAGCTTGTTCAATACACGTAGGCTTACGTCACGAATATCGGCTGCTCTTTCCTTCAAATAGGGATCATCCAGCCCGCCAATCATTTCTGCAATCTCTTCAGAGGTGTTGAAAAAGGCGAATTCAACATTAATCCGTTCGGATCTGACGATCTCTTTCGAGCGGTCGATGAGTTCTTCATCCTCGAGCAGCATCAGATGCGCTTCAAATATTTCTGCCTCATGCTGTTTGTTCTGAGCAATCAGCTTGGCGTGGATGGCTTCAAGCTCTTCATGAGTTGAAGCAATTGCAGCTTCAAAACGTTTAATTTCATCGTCCAATCGATTGTCTTCCAAGTGAACCTTCTCGATCTGGAGAGGTTTTGTAGAC
>NZ_JBFTSN010000260.1:0-9172 GCF_056400045.1 Paenibacillus sp. 01L418 | reverse complement strand
CCGCTGGGTAGCCAAGTACGGACGGGATAAGCGCTGAAAGCATCTAAGCGTGAAGCCCCCCTCAAGATGAGATTTCCCAGTATGTAAGACCCCTTGAAGACGACGAGGTTGATAGGTTCGGGGTGGAAGCACAGCAATGTGTGTAGCTGACGAATACTAATCGGTCGAGGGCTTATCCTAAACACGTTTACTGTGACCCATACATCCAGTAGACAGCAGCWWAAAAGGCTTCAGCAAGCCTAATCTTTCGTATCCAGTTTTCAGGGCGCAATTTGATTACCTGATTATAAACAATTGATCTTACATAAGATTTATGTTTATGCTTAGGGCCTTTAGCTCAGCTGGTTAGAGCGCACCCCTGATAAGGGTGAGGTCGGTGGTTCGAGTCCACTAAGGCCCACCATATTTTCCCTGATAGCTCAGTTGGTAGAGCACTCGACTGTTAATCGAGTTGTCACAGGTTCGAGTCCTGTTCGGGGAGCCAAGTTTGGAGAGATACCCAAGTGGCTCAAGGGGACCCTCTGCTAAGGGGTTAGACTGCGTAAGTGGTGCGAGGGTTCGAATCCCTCTCTCTCCGTTCCAATTTTTCTAGGCCCGTTGGTCAAGTGGTTAAGACACCTCCCTTTCACGGAGGTAACAGGGGTTCGAGTCCCCTACGGGTCACCATATTTTTTCTTTCAAAATGACGCGGGGTGGAGCAGCCCGGTAGCTCGTCGGGCTCATAACCCGAAGGCCGCAGGTTCAAATCCTGCCCCCGCAACCAAAACACCTTTAAATGGTGAAAAAAATCCATATGCCGTTGTAGCTCAACTGGTAGAGCAACTGACTTGTAATCAGTAGGTTGGGGGTTCAAGTCCTCTCGACGGCACCATTTTTTCTTTAGATGCTCCTTGGTTGTTGCCAGGCAAGCATCAAAACTACCTGCAAAGGTAGACATAACCGTTACGCCGTTGTAGCTCAACTGGTAGAGCAACTGACTTGTAATCAGTAGGTTGGGGGTTCAAGTCCTCTCGACGGCACCATTTTTCTTAAGATGCCTCTTGGTTATGCCAAGCAAGCATCAAAAACCACCAGCATTGGTGGACATAATCGATGTGCCGTTGTAGCTCAACTGGTAGAGCAACTGACTTGTAATCAGTAGGTTGGGGGTTCAAGTCCTCTCGACGGCACCATCTTTTCTCGGGACGTAGCTCAGCTTGGTAGAGCACCTGGTTTGGGACCAGGGGGTCGCATGTTCAAATCGTGTCGTCCCGACCATCTTTTAACAGAATGATTGACAACATAAACCGCTATTCTCAAAGTCTACAGGACTTATGGGAATAGCGGTTTTTTTATGTGTTTATGGGGAAATATAAACGCAATATGCGGATGAAGTGCAATCACTTCATTGAATAAGGAGGCTTTACTGTTGAAGCAAAGGGTTAGAGTCGCTGTCATGCTTATTGCGATCTTATGGGGCTTAATAAGTCCAGCAGCTGCATATGGGCAGCCAGGAGTATTCCACTTCGGGTTTAAGAAAAGCGTGGAGGGGCGTCTGCCTTCGATCGATGAGGAGGGCTTTAAAGAAATCGTAACGAAGCACGGGGCTTTGTTCCTAGGGGATACAACGCAAAAGGAGCTATATCTTACTTTCGATAACGGCTACGAGAATGGCTATACACCGCGTATCCTTGATGTATTAAAAGATAAACAAGTACCAGCGGTCTTTTTTGTAACGGGACATTATGTCAAAGATCAGCCGGAACTTTTAAAGCGGATGGTGCTGGAGGGGCATATTGTAGGCAACCATTCTTGGAGTCACCCGGATATGTCGACCCTCTCAGAATCAAGCATCAAAACGGAGCTCGATAAGGTCAAGGAGCATGTAGAAACGCTGACCGGCCAGAAGGAAATGAAGTATCTGAGGCCACCAAGAGGCATATTCAGCGAACGGATGCTTGCCGCTAGCAAACAATTCGGCTATACGAATGTATTTTGGTCAGTGGCGTACAAGGACTGGGATGTGAATGCGCAAAGAGGATCACAATATGCGTATAACGAGGTTGTTAAGCAGCTCCATCCCGGAGCGATCATCCTGCTGCATTCCGTTTCCAAAGACAATACTGAGGCGCTCGGCAGAATTATAGACGAGGCTCGCCGGCAAGGATATCTGTTCAAAAGCTTAGATCAGATGGGCATTGATTTAAATATCTAGTAAAGTACGTCCAAAAGCCTTAACCTCATTACAGGGGTTGAGGTTTTTTGTTATTCCGAACCATTTTATATTGCAAACGCAATGTTAAAATCTTTAGAATTCTGCCCTCATCCCTTACTTTGCCGCATGTTTAGCTATTTTAACTTCCATTATAATAAAGAAGAGTGTGCCTAAGCCCACTTAGGCGATGAGAGGTGAATGATGATGTTCAGCAAAAAAAATTGGGGAGCGTTTGTTAAAAAATTATATTATTCTCTTTCGCTCAAGCACAGAATATGGCTGACCTTCGTTGTTTTAATCATGTTTGGCCTTACAGCAACAGGAGGTATTGCCTACTGGATCGCTTCGAAGGAAATACAGAGGAATGCGCTCAAAACGAGTCAGGATACGGTCAACCAATCTGCTCAAATCGTAAATGAACGGCTTAAGAACATTGGTATTGCCGTTCGTGCGCTTATGTTCAGCGACCCGTTCAAGCAGGTGATGACCGATGCACAAAACAATGACCGAGACCACTATTACAATACATGGACCTCACTTCAAGGTGTTTTCTCGCAGGTGAAATTCAATGACTCGATGATTGACAGCATTTTGATTGCTTCGCCGATCGGCGATTATTATCATACGTCCAATGTCCGGGACACGGCAAACTCATTTTATAATTCGGATTTGTATACGCATTTCAAGGAAATAAAGCGGGGCTTTTGGACGAAAGGGCATAAGGATGCCTTCTTTATGGATAAACAAGATGTGATTTCCCTTGTTGTGGAGGGAGTCAATGAGCTGGGCGAGAAGCGATCGGATGTTTATGTGGTCATTAATGTGAAGCAAGATGATTTGTATGAGCTGTTCATGGAAAATCTGTCGACAGCAGAGAAACAGTATTATTTTGTAGATTCAGAGGGCGAAGATGTGAATTTAGATAATCGATCGAGTCAGGAGAACCAGTTGACAAAGCACTCGGCGTTCACGAAGCAGTTGACCGCAGAAATGATGGGCTCGTTTTTTTATAAGGACAGGAAAAAGGAATATCTGGTGAACTACGCAAGGCTGGAAGTAAAGGATGATTGGATGATTGTTGGTATCCAGTCGAAGAGCGACCTGCTAGCGAAACTGAACGGCATCAAGAAAGCAACGATCTACGTCATACTTGGGTTGATGGTGCTGTCATTATTCATAGCGAACAACATGATCTATTTATTGTTAAAACCATTGTTCAGTCTCCAAAGGCTGATGAAACGGGTGGAAGAAAATGATTTGAATGTGCGTTTCGAAAGCGAATACAAGGATGAGGTATCCCAGGTGGGGTTTCGCTTTAATCGGATGTTGGACGAAATCAAGCAGCTGATTGAAGATGTCAAGGTACGGGAGAGTGAGAAGCGAAAGGCCGAGATCAAGGCGCTTTCCGCACAGATGGACCCTCATTTTTTTTACAATACGCTGAATACGATCTATTGCAAATCAGTGCTTGGCGAGAACAAGGACGTTAATGAGATGATTCTGGCTTTATCCCAAATGTTTCAGCTTAGCCTCAGCGGGGGGAGAGACTTGATTACGCTGGAGGATGAGCTTGATCATGTGCGCCAATATTTAGCCATTCAGCAGATTTCTTACGAGGAGCTGTTCGTTTGCCATATCGAGGTGCATCCGGAGCTGCTTGCCTGCGGAATTCCAAAAGTCGTCATTCAGCCACTTGTAGAAAATAGCATTTTGCATGGTTTTCAAGATCGTGAATCAGGTGGTGAAATTTATATTAATGCGCAATTGGATGAGGACTGGCTGCATTTGACGGTAGAGGATAATGGGACGGGGCTCATTCCCGAGCAGCTCATGGCTTCGATTATTCATCCAACGACGATGGATGAGGGATATGCTCTCCGCAATATTTATCATCGGCTCCAGCTGTACTACGGCGACCAGCAGCGCATGATCATAAGCAATAATGATAGTGGCGGAGCCCGGATTGAAATTTGGATTCCGAAGCAGACGGAAGGGATGGGGTAACATGAGTCAACCGGTCAAATTGTGCATTGTAGACGATATTCGAAGTGTAGTAGATATGCTGAAGCACAAAATCCCTTGGGCGGAGCATGGGATCGAGGTGGTCGGCAGCGCCACGAATGGCGAGGAGGGGCTTGCGGTTATTAAGCAAACGTCGCCGGACATAATTTTGACCGATATTCGAATGCCGAAGATGGACGGGCTAGAAATGACACGAAGTATTGTGGAAATGCTGCCTCATAGCAAAATTATTATTTTGAGCGCTTACACCGATTTTGAATATGCGAAAAAAGCGATCCAGTACGGGGCGCTTGATTATGTGAAAAAGCCTTTTTCAATCGAGGATATTATCAAAGTTGTATTAAAGGCGAAAGAAGCATCGGAGCAAGACAAACGGGAACGTTCGCATGTCATTGGGCTGGAGAAGAAGATTAAGGAAAGCCTGCCTGCGCTGCGGCAGGAGTATATGTCACTGCTTGTCCATCATCAGACCGAGGAGGCGGATATTTCACAGTGGTGGGGATTTCTAGATCTGCCGCCTTTGCAGGCTCCGCTTGCGGTCATGGTAATTCAAATTGACCAGTTTACTGACAAATATGGCGGCTTGGTTGTGAAAGAGCTGGAGCTGGCGCGTTTCTCCCTGCAAAATATCGTCGAGGAGACGATCAAGGAGCATACATCGGCGGTTATCTTCCGGGAGGCGCTTAACCGCTACGTCTGCATTATGCAGGGGCAGCCCGGGGATCATTTGATGCGGATTGCTGATTCCTGCTGCGAAAATATCGCCAGCTACACGAAGTTTACTATTTCCATCGGCATCGGGATGGAGGCGGGGAGTGTGCGTGAGCTCCCGAAGAGTTATCAGCAAGCGCTCAGCGCCTTGTCTTATCATTTCTATACCGGGGGAAATGGCGCATTTAGCTCCCAGCAAGAAGCGCAGGACAGCGCCGCTGGATGGATTTATACGACAGAGAGTGAAAATGAATTTTTATTCGGTTTTCGCTCGGGCAATAAGGAGAAGACATTAGAGTGGCTTGCTTCCATTTTTGATGAAATGCAAAGCTCCTCCGTGCTCCCCGAGCCTAGCGATGTCGAGCATCTCTTTCACGGCCTATCCCTTAGAATGCTCAGGGTGCTGCTGGAGAAGTTCCCACGCAGCAACCTGAAGGAGTTTGAGTCGAAGGTGCAGGAGGCGAGACGGGGAAGCCGTTCGTCGCTGCAGGATTATAGGCAATGGTTGACTGAGCTTTGCGAAATCGGATGCAGGCTGATCGATAAGGAGAGGGCAAGCGAATCACAAAAAATTATATATAGATCGATCGATTATATTAAAACACATTTGCAGCTTGACCTAACTTTGGAGCATTGCGCAAGGCAGGCGAATTTAAGCTGGGGCTATTATTCCAATCTATTCAAGAAAGTGTCGGGAACGACCTTCCAGCAATTCGTCACGCAGGTCAAAATCGAACGGGCGAAATCGATGCTAATCGAGGACTTTCAAGTGCAGGAAATCGCGCAGGAGCTTGGCTATGAACACAGGCGCTATTTCAGCGAGGTATTCAAAAAGCAGACCGGCCTTACGCCGACCGAGTTTAAGGAAATCTCCTTAGGCAGGTCACCGAAGCCGTAGAAGCAAGGTTTTGATAATCATGAAATATCTGCCCTTATTCGCAAGGTAGCCACATTACCTATGTGGGTCTGATCTCTTATAGTTAAGAAGCAAGCAAACGGTTTCACCTACAAAGGGAGGATCACCAATGTACAAAAAACTCGGAACGATCGTGCTGAGCTCATTTCTTGCCTTATCTCTGGCAGCCTGCGGAAGCACAAACAACAATTCGCCAGGGGAGGAGAGCGGAGCTTCCAACAAGCCTGCGGAATCGGACGGCGCAACAACACCAGCGAAAAGCGGCAAAAAAACAAAAATCGTGTATTGGACCGGAGATCGCCACGATATGGACTATATCAAGGAGGTTGTTCAAAGCTTTAATGACACGAATACGGACAACATCGAGGTGGAAATGGTCGTCAAGACGGATGATTACGATCAGGCAATCGACTTGGCGTTTGCTTCCGGACAAGGGCCTGATGTGTTCAGAGTGAAGGAGAATACGATCAAGACTTATGTAACTAAGGGTTATCTTGCACCGATTGATGCGATGCTGACAGACAAGATGAAGGAGCAGTTCCCGGTCATTCAGGACTTTAACCAAATTGATGGCAAAATGTACAGCCTGCCGAACTATGGCTCGACATTAAGGCTAGTGTACAACAAGGACCTGTTTGCCAAAGCAGGCATTGCCGCTCCTCCAACAAACCTTGCGGAAATGGTCGACG
Source organism: Paenibacillus sp. 01L418 (assembly GCF_056400045.1). Taxonomy (NCBI): domain Bacteria; kingdom Bacillati; phylum Bacillota; class Bacilli; order Caryophanales; family Paenibacillaceae; genus Paenibacillus; species Paenibacillus sp. 01L418. The sequence goes on along the minus strand of NZ_JBFTSN010000260.1, from coordinate 2,640 downwards.
CAGCCAAGAAAATAACGGCTGTCGGCAAGGCAGAGGGTGCTTACGGCTTCGCGCAAAACTTCAAAAATGCGGATAGCGCGTTTGGCCGCTCTGCACGTGTCATTGCTGAAGTGAGCGGTTACGGCGGCTTCGGATATGATTTTAAAACCGGAAAATACGACTTTGCAGGCTTCAAAGACATTATTCAATCCTTCAAACAAATGTATGACGACGGAAGCACGCTGCCGGGTATGGAGTCGCTTGATACCGATCCGCTGCGCGCGCAGTTTGCGGAAGGCAAGCTAGGCATGTACCTTTCCTTCTCTTCCGAGCCGGGTGTATACAAAAACCAATTCCCAGCGAAAATCGATTGGGCTGCGGCACCTGTGCCAACAATTGATGGAACAGTCAAAGGTGCAAGCTCGTTCCTTGGCGGCCAATGGCTGGCGCTAAGCAGCTTCTCCAAAAACCAAGAAGCGGCGTGGAAGTTCATGGAATATATGTACGGCGATGAAATTTTGAAAACGTATCATGAAAAAGGCTTTGGCATCTCGATGGTACCTTCAATTTCGGCAGTTGCCGCGAAACCGGACATCAATGGCATTGATGGTTTCCTGCCAAGCGACAACGATGCTACATGGCCATTAAGTCCGGCTGTTACGATTGAGGGCATTAAGTACAATGATGCATTCTTTAAATATATGCTGGGCGGCGGGGATCTGGATGCGATCATTCAGGATCTGAACACAAGGTACAATGCGGCGCTTGATAAAGCGATTGCTAGCGGCGATGTGACCACGGCAGCAAAACCAGATTTTGATCCAACGAAGCTGGGTGCGAAATAACGGCTTAACTATAGGAACAGCAATGCGGGGTGGAGTGCAGACTCCACCCTTTGCTTTCCCCTAAGACAGAGTGTACGGGAGTGGAAACGATGAACAAAGCGCGTCAAATGAGTTTTTCTTATCTTTTTTTATTTCCAAGCCTGCTGCTAACGGTTGTACTAGGCATCTATCCGCTAGGCTGGGCTATCCGGTATATGTTTTTTGATTATAAAGGCTACGGCGAAGCTAGATTTACCGGCTTGTACAACTTCCGCAGGCTGCTTGCTGATAGCCAGTACTGGGACTCCGTAGTGAATACGTTCATTTATGCGGGCGGCAAGCTGATTGTGACAATACCGCTATGCCTGCTGCTAGCCGTTATTTTGAACCAGAAGCTTAAAGGCCGCAATGTACTTCGTGCGATCTATTTTATGCCAACGGTCATCAGCTCCGCGGTTATGGCTGTCGTGTTCTTTATTATTTTTAATTCGTATAACGGGGTGTTGAATCAGTATTTGCTTAAGTTCCATATTATCTCCGAGCGGATTGACTGGCTTGGACCCAAAAACGCAATGATGACTACGATTATTATTGCCATCTGGGGCGCTGTGGGCAACTATATGCTGTTGTTCTTGGCCGGACTCCAGAATATTCCAAATGATGTGTATGAGAGTGCTTCACTAGACGGTGCAAACAAAAGACAGCAGTTTTGGTATTTGACGATTCCGATGCTTGGACCTGTTCTGCAAATCGTCATTATGCTGGCAATTATCAACTCGCTTAAAGGTTATGAAACGATTATGGTACTGACCGAGGGCGGCCCGATTGGAAAAACTGAAGTTATGTATTTATACGTATATAAGCTATTTTTCCCTACGCCTTCCTCCGGTGCGGTCGTTGACCAGCAGTTCGGCTACGGAAGCGCAGTCGGCTTCACTACAGCCGTAATTGTAGGCATCATTACGCTTGTCTACCATCTGCTGTCTAATCGCATGAATAAAATGCAATGAGGGAGGATGCTATGAAGACGGAAGTTATACCCCATGTTCAAACGATCCAGAAACGAAAACCGCTTCGCACAGGGAAATTAGGCGGGCAGCTGCTGCTCTGGATTTTCTTGCTTGCAACGGCGCTCCTGATCTTGTTTCCCATAATCGTAACGTTGTTTGGTTCATTTATGTCGAATGCAGAGATCGCTACGGGCGGCAACATTTTGCCATCGGTGTGGCATTTTGAAAATTATGCGGAGGCGTGGGTGCAAGCGAACTTTTCCCGCTTTACTTGGAACAGTCTCATGCTTAGCGGCATGACAACGATCGGTACGCTTATCGTCGCTTCGATGGCTGCTTATGTTGTAGAACGGATGAATTTTCCGGGCAAAGCTTTGTTCGTGGCGATACAAGCATCGACGATGTTTATCTCGATAGGTGCGGTCGTCATTCGCCCCCAATACGAGCTGATGATCAAGCTGCATTTGCATACCTCYTTATGGGGCGTTATTTTGATATTAATCAGCGGGCACGCTTATATTTTTTTCATCCTGCTTAGTTTCCTGAAAGGAATATCCAGAGAGCTGGATGAAGCGGCACGGATTGACGGCTGTTCTAATGCAGGCATCTTTTGGAAAATTATTTTACCGCTCCTTAGACCGGGTCTCGGAGTGGGAGCGTTGTTCACGTTCTGCGGGGCGTGGAACGAGTATTTGAGGCCGCTCGTCTTTACGATGAATACGCCCGAGCTGCAAACATTAACGGTGGGACTCTCCTACCTACGCTATGGAGCGTCGGCGGCGGTTCAGACGCATTATATGTCGGCGGCGGTTCAGACGCATTATATG
>NZ_JBFTSN010000259.1:0-9195 GCF_056400045.1 Paenibacillus sp. 01L418 | reverse complement strand
CTGTAATGGTCAGCAACGAGGCTTTATCTGCAATGGAATGGTTTAAGCTTCCAGATGGAAAAACCTACAATGATGTTGTTCGCGCACTTTATGACGAATTGTACAAGCTTAACGTCGAGGTCGATTTTATTCAGCCGACCTGCACCCATTTGGATAAATACAATATGATTGTCGTACCAGCGCTTTACGCTGCCCCTTCAGAGACTTTGGAGCGATTAAATGAATTCGTACGAAGCGGAGGACATGTGGTTTATACGTTCAAAAGCGGATTCRCCGACGAGGTCGTTAAGGTACGTACTTCACAGCAGCCCGGTATCATACAAGCAGCTTGCGGCATATCCTATAGCATGTTCGTAACGCCAAATCATGTCGGGTTAAAAGGGGCACTGATCGATCAGAGTAACGAGACGAAAGAGGTTGAAGCGTGGATGGAGCTTATCACGCCAACAACTGCTGAAGTGCTGGCTTATTATGATCATGCGCAGTGGGGTGAATATGCAGCGATTACAAGAAATAACTATGGAAAAGGAACGGCTACCTATATAGGATGCTTGCCTAGCCCTGCTGTTGTAAGACGTGTGCTATGCGGGGCTTTGCAGAATGCAGGTCTTTGGGGCGCAGAGCAAGAGCTTGTTTTTCCAATCATCGTGAAATCGGGCTTGAATACTAGCGGAAAGCATATACGATATTATTTCAACTACTCAAATGATGCCGTTACATTTGACTACAAGCATCAGGACGGTACTGAGCTGTTGAATGGTAGTAAAGTTACAAGTGGACAACAGCTGGAGCTCGCACCATGGGGCTTTCTCATCATATCAGCCTAAATAGTAGGAACCTTCCGATCACTTTTACTGTGATTTTGAAGGTTCTTTTGTACTTTGTAAGAGATTTAGGCGGGCTTCATGCTCTTGATCTTGACGCAACTTAATAACTTATGTATCATTACTTACGTAAAGTAACTAGGTCGGCGAACAAAATATGTACTCTTGCCTTGGATATAAATATAGGAAAGCGGTGTTTGACATCAACGAGAAAATACAACAAGTTGCTCAGTCTTCAAAGGAACGAGCAGATGTGTTCGAGTTTGGCATTTACACATTAGGTGATATAAGTACTGATCCTATCAGTAGAGTATCGCCGAATGCGAGAGAGCGTTTGAAGGAAATCGTCGCAGCTGCCAAGCTTGCAGATGAGGCGGGCATTGATGTATTTGGAGTGGGTGAGCATCATCGCTTGGACTTCGCTGTTACATCTCCACCTGTTCTGCTTGCTGCAATCGCGCAAGCAACGAAGCGGATTCGGTTAACGAGTGCAACGACGGTGCTTGGAACCTCAGATCCAGTTCGAGTATTCGAAGATTTCGCCACACTTGATTTGCTCTCGGATGGACGCGCGGAAATTATTGCGGGACGCGGAGCGTATATAGAATCATTTCCATTGTTTGGGTATGAGCTTGAGAGCTATAAGGAGCTCTTTCAGGAGAAGCTTAATCTGCTGCTTGCATTAAATGAAACCGAGCATATCACTTGGAATGGAAAATATAGAACGCCGCTGCTGAATGCTGAGATTGCACCTCGTCCAGATCAGGCGAAGCTGCCTGTATGGGTCGGTGTCGGCGGTACACCTCAGAGCGCGGAGCTCGCAGGAAGCCATGGCCTAGGAATGGCCCTTGCCATCCTTGGCGGAGATCCAGCTCGTTTTAAACCGCTTGTAGACGTATATCGTGCTGCTGGTGTTCGCGCAGGCTATAAACAAGAAGAGCTAAAAGTAGCGATCACAAGCCATGGTTATATTGCCAACTCGACTGAGCAAGCGAAGGATGAATATTATCCTTATTATGCTCATTATGTAAGCCAGTTCATGGGAGGCAAGCAGAGGGGCGAGTCGATGGCACGCGAGCAATTCGAACAATTGGCAAGTCCAATCAATGCGCTGGCTGTTGGCAGCCCGGAAATGCTTGTTGAGAAAATATTAGCGCAGCATGAGCTCTTTGGTCATCAGCGCTTCATGGCTCAGTTTGATATTGGCGGCATTCCGTTCTCAAAGGTAGCGGCTTCCATTGAGCTGCTGGCGACGAAGGTTGCGCCAGTTGTGCGCAGAGAACTAAGCAAATAAAAGATTGCTAAGTCAGATTAATAGTGAATATGAAGACTGTTCAATGCCATGAAGTGGCGGCGGCAGTCTTTTTTTATGTTATTGGATGTCCCATTTGGTTCATTATTTTTTCGTGGTACGACTCATTTCGTTATTCAAATTGCTGGCAGCGAATACTATACTCGGTTTTATAGAACGATGTTCAAATACGGGAGGCGCTCACGATGGAGTTTTTAGATCTATTAACCAATCCGGACAATGTTGAAATGGAGTGGGAAGAGGGATGGGTTCGCGCGTCATTCCGTTCACGAGAATGGCATGCAGGCGAAACCGTCATTTCATTTGAAACGATGGCTAATCGTATGGCCGTTCGATTAAGTGCAGGCCAGACGCCAGTTAGGCGGCTTCATCTGAGATGGCAGCGAGAACTGGACAGTGGGGGCATTCGTGTTCTGGGTGACCAATGGGAACGAGGTTACGGTGATTTGGAATGGCGGGGGTTAGTTGCTGAGCGTGAAATGCCTTGGTATTTCCTGTTGTCAAAAGGGGGACGTACGCATGGTTATGGCGTAGAGACCGGTACAAGCTCCTTTTGTTATTGGCAAGCGGATGCAGGCGGAATTAGCCTGACACTTGATGTTCGCTGCGGTGAAGCGGGAGTGCTGCTTGGTGATCGAACGCTCGAGGCTGCGGTCATTGTAACGAGAGAAGGTGCGGAAGGCGAATCGGCATTCGGTGCGGCAACGGCTTTTTGCAGAATGATGTGCAAGCAGCCGATTCTGCCTTCACAGCCTGTGTATGGGGGAAACAACTGGTATTATGCCTATGGGAATAGCTCGACAGCTGAGATAATCGCAGATTCAGAGCGCGTGTCAGATTGGTCTTCTTCGGTCGATAACCGTCCGTTTATGGTCATTGATGACGGTTGGCAGCTCTGCAGCGGCGGGGGCAGCTGCAATGGTGGGCCTTGGGAACCCAATTATCAGTTTTCTGATATGCAGAAGCTGGCCAGCGATATGAAAGGAATCGGGGTTCGTCCTGGCATATGGTGCAGACCGCTATTAGTCGCAAACAGTGTGCCAAATCATTGGAGAAGATATGGTGGCCACAATGTGGGCAGCATCTATTTGGACCCAAGCGTTCCTGATGTGCTTGACTATGTAGGCAATGAAATTCGCAAGCTGCATGATTGGGGTTACGAACTGATTAAGCATGATTTTTCCACTTTCGATATTTTTGCCAAATGGGGCTTTGAAATGGGCGCATCAATGAGTAATCATGGTTTAGCTTTTGCTGATCGCACGAAGACGACGGCGGAAATTATTGTCGCTTTGTATAAGAAGATTGCAGAAGCTTCAGCGGACAGTTTAATTATTGGCTGTAATACAGTAGGGCACTTAGCAGCGGGCTTGGTTGAAATTCAGCGGACCGGTGACGATACTAGCGGTAAGGAGTGGGAGCGTACACGTAAAATGGGTGTCAACACGCTTGCTTTCCGCATGCCGCAGCATGACACTTTCTTTGCGGCTGATGCGGATTGTGTTGGCTTGACCGCCGATGTCCCTTGGCATTTGAACAAGCAGTGGCTGGAGCTATTGTCCGAAAGCGGAACACCGCTGTTCATTTCCGCAGACCCAAAGGCGGTTGGCGCGGAACAGGAAGCAGCGATTCGCAAAGCGTTCGAACGAGCGTCTAAACCGCTGCCACCGGCTGAACCGCTGGACTGGCTTGATGATCGCTGTCCGTCCCGTTGGCAGATAGCCGGAGAGGCGCGGCATTTCAATTGGTATGCTGAACGAGGCGTACAATTGAATGAGCGTCCTGAAGTTATTCTGAGGTAGCAGAGGGAACGGAGCTGGATAAATGACCAGCATGAGGCTCCACCTCAAGCGGCGTTAAATAGCTTATCGTTGATTTATGCTGTCTTCGATAGGCGCCAGGCGTTAATCCTGTCCATATGGCGAACTGCCTAATAAAGCTTTGCACATTCTCGAATCCGATTCGGAATGCGATTTCTTCAAGCGGTATGTTTCGCATGACAAGCATATGCATCGCCTCCTGCTGTCTAATGATCGATAAATATTGACGAGGCGACATGCCGTACGCTTGTTGAAACAAACGGCCGGCATGTCTGCGGCTAATGCCTGTCTTGGCTGCGATGGTTTCAAGCCAGTTGCTCGTTGAGGAATCTGTACCGAGCTCATTGAAGGTGCTGATGAGCGCCTCAATTTCCCTCGCGATCCGATCAGCAAGCGGCTGCTCATTTGGTTCATTGATGGAGAGTAAGGCTTCGCTCTGCACGAACTCCTCCAAATGCACCAGCATTTCATTACAAAGCATAAAGACGCGGTGAGCAGAAGGATTCTGCTGCAAGCAGGAAATAAGTGCTTTTAGCAGCGGTTTCAAACGTTCATTGAGCGGATGGTCTCTCGCAAATAAATACTCTCCGCAAGCTCGAAAGGCGTAGAGCAGCTTGCTGTCCACATTTTGCAAATGAAGGACAAAACCGTGCATCGTCTGCTGATCGGGAACAATAAAGTCATGCAGCTTCATGGGGGGAATGAGAATAATATCACCTTCATGCTGCGTGAAGCTCTCGTTTCCAATACGAGCGATTTGATCGCCTGTTAGGACAATATTGATCTCCAGCATCCGATGATGCAGATGTAAATCGCATACAGGGCCTTGGCCGGCTTCGAACGTACGCATGCCGTATAGGATAAGCTGTTCTTTATAATTAGGAAATGATTGGTTGAGGGCAGGATTAAGATTGCTCATCATAGCTCCTTTGTAAACGGAATTATTCATACCTTTATTATCTCTCTTACCGCTCAACAATAGCAATCCAAAGACAACCGAGAGGAATGAGACTATCGTGAAAATCGTATTGATAGGCGGAGGAAGCTTCGTATTTGCGCCAACAGTACTCGAAGATATTATCGTAAAAGAGAGGCTTGCAGGCTGTGAGCTTGTCCTTGTTGATCCAAATCTGGATGCGGCTGAAGGGATGGCAGCAGCTGCAAGAGAAATAGCAAGGCAGCTAAAGGTAGACATGCTTGTGACTGCAACGGTAAACAGACGAGAAGCGTTAACAGGTGCGGACTTTGTTATCGTATCCGCCTCGGTTCAAGGTGCACGCCGTTGGCAAATCGATTTTGATATATTACATGCATTAGGGATGGCCGATCAAGCAAGGGAATGTGGCGGCATGGGGGGCTTGATGAATGCTTTCCGGTCCATTACGCTGATCATGGATATTTGCCGTGATATGGAGGAGTTGTGTCCGCAGGCGTGGATTCTGGATGTAACGAATCCAATGCCTCGTGTCGTAACGGCAGCAGCACGTTATTCATCGATTCGCATAGCTGGATTTTGCAATATTGCGTATCGGGGTGCTGAGGGCTACACATTTTTGCCAAAGCTGCTCGGCAAATCGGCCTCTGAGGTATCTATCGTAACTGCTGGACTTAATCACTTTGCATGGGTGATGGAAATAAAAGATAGCCGCACGGGTGAGGACCTTCTGCCTAAGCTTATCCAATATATTGAAGAGGAGAACTGGTCTGATCAAGATGAAGAGACGCAGCGCGAGCTTCGTATCACTAAGCGATGGCTGTGCGAGTATGGTGCAGTCGCGGCTGGCCACGTCGATCATCATGCGGAATATCTTCCTTATCAAGAGGACATTCATTATACGACAGCACCTCCATATCATGGGTCGCTCGAAGAACGCAGCAGACGCTTGGAAGAGCTGAAGCAGATTGGTGCAGGCAAAATGCATTATGATCGTTTATTTGACCATGGCAGCTGGGAGCATCCAGTAGCGCTTGCTCGAGCGTTGTATACGGGCAGCGAACTTCAGATTGATATTTTGAACGTTAAGAATGATGGCGCAATACCGGGTCTGCCCTCAAAGAGAATCGTAGAAATACCAGTAACCGTATCAGGCGGCATGATTCATCCGGTAGAGGTTCCAGCATTCCCAGAGCCGCTGCTTCAATTGTGCCGTGTTATTTCGGATGTTCATGAGCTTGTCGTTGAAGCAGCAGTGATGGGCAATGTCTCTATTGCGAAGAAAGCGATAGACGCTGATCCGGCTATTGAAAATAAAGAGGCTGCATATCAAGCTTTGGAGCAGATGCTCGAAAGCCATGCTGATTTACTGCCACAGTTTCATTCGTAATGTCTTCGCGAAATAAAACGATAGAAATGTTCAAAGGAGAGCTGCTTCTTAGAAATAAGGCGGCTCTTCTTTTTATTGTTCTGGAACTTACATCCGATAAATGCGAATGCACATAGCCGCTGAGTGATGGAGATGGTACAATTATAGGAAAAAGATTTAAGGGAGAGACGCATGGAAGTTTCTAGACTAGATGAATTAAGACAAGCGATCGATCAAATCGATCACGACATCATTTCCTTGCTAGCAAGGCGGTTTCAATTAACGGAAGAAGTGGGTATGTACAAAGCAGCAAATCATCTCGCTGCACAAGACCTGAGCCGTGAAGCCAAACAATTTGATAAAATAAAGAAACTTGCAAGCAGCCATGATTTAAATCCAGAGACAGCAGCTTCTATTTATAGATGCTTAATGGATGTTGTTATTTCACGGCATAAGGAAATTGAGCAGGTTAATGCGCTGAACAATCGTGAATAGCTAATATAGAAATACAATAGTAATCAACTACTGTGTGACGAAGAAAGGGATGGAAACGATGATTTTATATGAGAAGGAAGACGCATTCATATTGATTGCACAACATGATCATGCGAGAATATCCGGAGATCTTGTTTCTGCCTGGCAGAGCCAGTTATTTCATAGTGAGGAACGAAAAGATGAATTAGCTTACGCTGCATATGAGCATGACAGCAGCTGGATTGATTTGGACCGTATCCCGCTTTGGAATGATGCAGCAAATATGCCGTTTTCGTTCCGCGATTTTCCAGGCAACATCCGCTTTTTCTTCTATTCAAAAGGTTTGGATCATGTTCAGAAAACGAGCGAATACGCCGCTTTGCTTGGCAGTATTTTGTATACGACGCTTGCTGAACGGTTCAGAAATGAGGATACAATTACGTTTGTAGAACGTGAATTTGCAAGACAAAGCGCGATCATCGAGCGACTGCAGCTGGATGTTAGTTTGCTTCAGCTTCATGCGAAAGCGCTGCTGCTTTGTGATGAGCTGTCGCTGTTTGTATGTATGGAGCAGCCGGGAACGCCTCGAAATCAATATGAATGGTTTGATAATGGGTTTCCCTATTGGTTCGATCGTACGGGACAAACCTCATTGATCGCGGATTGGAAGGATGAAACGACCATCCAATTGAATCCATTCCCTTTCGAACATGAGGTGGAGACTTCATTATCTTATAAAGAAGTAAGCAAGGCGGACATAGCTGTTTATGGGATCGCAGAAGCTTATCAGCGTGCAGAGCTGCTTGAGCATAAGATTCGTTTTCAGCAAGCGCTATAGGAATAGTCATCGCTAGAAAGAAGGATACCGCATACTTGCCGGTATCCTTCTTTTTTAATCCCTCGATACTTACTTAACAGGCCCCATTGAAGTGATTTCTAAATCTACCTTTACACGCACTTCAGCATTCGCAAATGCTTCACTCCAATGATCCTCTACCTTGCAAAATTTCTCGTATTCCTTTGCTCTTGCATACACTCCAAGCCCTATGGGATCGATTTTATGTTTTTGCAGTTTCTCGATAATGCTCGTAAATTGCTCCTGCATGAGAACAGCAACCTGTTTTTCCAGCTTTTTATCATCCTTCTCTACATTGAAAGGGAATAGATGCTCGGAGAGACCGACCCTTGTCTTCACGTGGATATCAAACTTGAATTTATTGTTTTCATAGGTAGTTTTGATTTTTGTTTTTACTTTGGCGCCAGTTAGGCTCAAAATATTCGTTTCGAATGGCCCGTTTACGGGTTCACCGGGAATAGGATAGGACAAGCTGAAGCCCGGTGCCGCTTGTTTCTGCAAAATGCTTAGCATGATCGTTTCTTGGGGGCCCAATGAAAGCTCATATTTGCCTTTCGGATTCAGCAAAGCGGAACCTTTCAGCCTAACCTGATTATTGACGATCTTCACTTCTGCAATGTAAGGCGTTAAGCCTTTATCATAAAACTGCCTGTGAAATTCTTGGGCGGTCGTCGCATACGTTTCCGATTTTATCGATTTGGTGTCCACCATGCCTCTGAGCAGAATAGGAAGCAGCGGCTGATCAGGAGGATTTAGTGAAAATACCTCATCTAAAGAGCCATCAACAGCAATAACTCTGTCGGTTACTGTGTTTCTTGCATCACGAAACAACACATCAAGCATTGGAAACCAATCCTCGTAACTCAGAAAATGTCTGCCAAGGAGAATCACTTGGTAATTTCGACCTTGGATGGAGCCGCTTGATTGCGAGTCTTGAATCGCTTTGGATTGCCGAAGCGAATTAGCGCTTCCTGATGTTTCTTGACTCTTTTTCTTTATGTTTTTGCTGAAAACAGGAGCGGAAGAATAAAAATGAAATTTCTCATTTTTATCTAGGTCCATGCCAAGAGCAAGCGGTGTTGCCGCATTTTCTAAATACAGCTGATCCCCGCAGGCGGATGCAGTAAGGCAAATCGTAATGAACAAGCAACATACAAAAAAGAGGCGCAGCTTCATAGATCAGCCCTCCGGTGTATTCGTTTGTAAATGACCATGTATATCAGCAGTAGACTAGGGAGTATATATTCCATCCCAAAACCAAACCAAGTAAGCCATAATTCAATTTGATCGCTTTGCTTGAATGAGGGGAGGTGAATAAAAGTAGCTATCGCAAGAATAATGCACAAGATACGTAATGGGATACGATGGCTGCTTAGCCCGAAAACCTTGCTTATGCAAAAAGAGACGATATACATAGACGGAATCCAAACGAGTGAGAAGACGAACAAATAAAACGCGATGAAAGGCACCTCAATCCGTTCAATAAAGCGAAATTCAATTGTTTTGAGAATACTGATGATTGGATCATTATAAAGTGTGATTTCATGGGGACTGAAGTAAATGAAGCATATGATTGTAATAAATAGATGTACAGAAAGGGTAATTG
>NZ_JBFTSN010000258.1:0-9260 GCF_056400045.1 Paenibacillus sp. 01L418 | reverse complement strand
GGACGGCAACGCTCATGTGCCTACTAATCAGCCAGAGGTTGCGGCGGTCAATTACACGGATGGCGATCTAGCCCTCCTAAAAGCCTACGGTCTAAAGACCTTCTCCGGCTTTTACTCCGAACCGGTAGAACGAGCTTGGTACCCTGCCTGGAGTATCGAGAAGGAACAAGGCTCTCCTGAACAGATCTTCAATCAGAAAGCAGGCGACCTACAGCAGAAATACTATCCAAAAATGGTGTTCGCTTCTGAGACAGCCTTTGAGTCCATTTGGAATGAATACATCGCAGAGTTTAATAAGCTAGGTTCTGCTGGATTTGAAAAATTTGTAACCGCCAAAGTAAAGGATCGTATCGAAGGAAATTGGTAGACAGCAGCATCTGAATGATAATAATGAACCGGGAAAAGTGAAGCCACTTCACTTTTCCCTTCTAAGCTTGCTCAAGAGAGACAGTTTTAGCCGGAAGGGAGACGGATCGGGTGAAGAAACATGCAGTACAGCTGGCAGGATCGACTTCTGACGATTCGCGCCTGAGAACCTTATTCAAAACATTATCCAAACAGAAAATGCTAATGCTGATGTCATTGCCTTTTCTCCTCTGGGTTATCCTATTTAAATATATTCCGCTCTGGGGATGGACGATTGCCTTTCAGAAATTCAAATTGGCAAAGGATCTTTTTGACCAGACCTGGATCGGTTTAGATAACTTCAAATCTTTGTTTCAGGAACAGCAGTTTTATCTCGTCCTGCGCAATACGCTCGTTATGAGCTCTATTAATCTGGTACTGGGATTTGGAACGGCCATTGTGCTGGCGCTGCTGCTAAATGAATTGCGTAAGGTTTATTTCAAGCGAACGGTGCAGACAATTAGCTACTTGCCGCATTTTATTTCATGGGTAGTCGCTGCAAATATTGTGCAAACAGCACTCGCGCCAGAGGGTATTGTCAATGTATTGCTGCTCCGATTGCAGCTCATCGATCATCCTATTTTGTGGTTGGGAGTTGGCGAATATTTCTGGGGAATTCTCGGAGTAACGGAAGTATGGAAAAATGTCGGCTGGAATACCATCATTTATTTGGCCGCTATTACAACGATTGATCCGACTCAATATGAAGCGGCTGAAATGGATGGCGCTTCGCGCCTTCAACGGATGTGGCATGTTACGCTTCCGGGCATGAAGCCGGTCATTGTCATCCTGCTCATTATGAATTTGGGCCACATTCTGGAGTCCGGGTTCGAAGCACAGTACTTGCTGGGGAACGGTATCAATGTTGAATTTTCGGAAAATCTGGACATCTTCGTCTTGAAATACGGGATGCAAATGAATAACTTTGGCTTGGCGACCGCCGCCGGGATGTTTAAAACCGTGGTCAGCTTCATCTTCCTCATCGCAGCCAACAACCTCGCCAAACGAATGGGCGAAAGCAGATTGTACTAATTGAAAGGAGGCAAAGGCTATGGAACAAGCCAAATCAGCTCGAAATTCATCGATAGGCGATAAAATATTCGATGTGTGTAATATTATTTTTATGATTATTCTGGTTATTTTGACCCTTTATCCCTTCTTAAACATGTTTGCCTTGTCATTTAACGATGCGAATGATTCGATTCGAGGCAGCATTTATATTTGGCCACGCGAATGGACGCTGAGAAACTTTGAATATGTGTTCAACGAATCCAATGTGTTTTATGCGACCTTTATCTCCGCGGCGCGGACGATTATCGGGACAATTATCTCTGTCTTTTGTACGGCGATGCTGGCCTATACCATTAGCCGTCCTGAATATGCATTGAAAAAAATGGTATCTATGATCTTTATTTTCACGATGTATTTCAGTGGCGGCTTAATTCCGACCTACCTGCTGACCAAAGAGCTTGGGATGTTGAACAGCTTCTGGGTATACATTATCCCCGGCATTATCGGCGTGTTTAATATGATTGTTATCCGTTCCTTCATTGAAGGATTGCCGGAGGGCATTATGGAGTCGGCCAAAATGGATGGTGCTGGAGACTTTATCACATTTACACGCATTGTGCTCCCGCTTACTATACCGGCTCTTGCTACGGTGTCTCTATTCGTAGCGGTATCCCAGTGGAACTCCTGGTTTGATGTATTTTTGTATAACTCTTCCCGGCCAGAACTAAGCACCTTGCAGTATGAACTGATGAAGGTATTGTCTACATCAAGCGCTACAACGAGCTCAGGCGGCTCGGCTGCCGATGCCTTTGCTAATGCGCAGGGCAATGTAACGACGGTTACGCCAACATCGGTTCGCGCAACGATGACGATCGTAGCCAGCTTGCCCATTATTATGGTCTATCCGTTTCTACAGAAGTATTTTGTCAAAGGGATGGTCGTCGGTGGTGTGAAAGGTTAATGACAACTATAACAAAGCTTCAACTAACGAGAATATAACTTTTTAGCCCTTTCGCTTCCGCTCGGAAAGCCGAAAGGGCATAATTTCAATTCAACCTTTTACCATTAGTTTATTTTATTGGTTGTTGTAACGCATTTGAATATTAATCCATAAATTTCTTCTACTTAATATAGTAGATCTAATTACAAGGAGGGGCTCATGACCCATATTCATTATGTAGAATGCAATACTACGCACGAAAAAAATTTTGTTATCGATGTCCCCATTGGCAATCACTGGCTCCTTGTCATCAACAAAACTCCCGCACAATTCTGGGTCAATGGCGAATTAAAGGAATATCCCGCCCATAACGCCATTCTCTATTGCCCGCAACAAAAAGTATATTACCAGGCCTGTGCGGATCAATTCGTCAATGACTGGATTCGCTTCGAAACCAATGAACCTTACTTTACGGAATCTTCGCTTCCGTTAGGCGTTCCCTTTTTTCTAAATGATCCGGACTACTGCTACAAGTTATTTGAACTGCTCGTCATTGAACACAGCTTTAATCGAGATTACAAAAAATCCTCCATTGACTGTTTACTCCGTACGCTGTTCAACAAGCTATTAGAATCTTACTTTCAAGTTGACATTTTGCCTCAGCATTATCCTTTATTGAAGCTTCGCATCGCCATTCAAAACCATCCTGGCGATTATTGGACGGTGTCGAAAATGGCGGATTATCTCTGTATCAGTCCGGGCTATCTTCAGAATATTTACAAAAAGACATTTGGTACCTCTTGCATGGATGATGTCATCAACAGCCGCATTCGAATGGCCAAAGAATACTTAATTCACAGCAATCAGAGCATTGCTGAAATAGCCTCTCTTAGCGGTTATCATAATGTGGAACACTTCTGCAGGCAATTCAAACAAATAACGGGGTATTCGCCAAGAAAATTTCAAAAGCATGCAAATGAATAATTTCCATCCCGGACAGCTATGTCAAAATCGGTTCATCCGAATGAAAGGGCGCTGCGGTTCAGCCTGTTGTTCTTGAAATATTGTTCCACTAGAAACTTCATAATTTCGCTAGGCTGCTCCTTAGAAAACTCGGCCCGATCTGCGAACAGCATCCCATACGGGGCTTCGGGTGTATAGGGCTCCCATTGCGGCAATTCCTCTCCTGTAGCATCTAGTCCGTTCGGGTCTCCCGACTGGATGAAATTCACCCAGTAATTGCACATCTGGCGCGCCAAATCATAATGTTTGCCTACAAATGGTCTCCAGCATTTAGCGAGCGTCTCGAAGAAAAACCAGAGGTCCACCGAGTGAAAAGTGCCAGGGTTATCCCAACCCGGTATTTCAGCATCAAAATTATAGTAATACAGCGGGGTATCGGCACCAGCATCGGCGCTCCCTTGCGCAGCAATTCGAATGGCATATTCAATGCCGCTCACCGAGGCCTTCTTCTTGCACTCTTCGAGGTGATCAGGCTGAACGCTGCAAAGCTCCATAAAGGTATCGGCATCATTGCCAAACAAAGCGATGGCCATTTGCTTGAAGTCGTCAATGGTGTCGACTTGCGGAACGCTGAAAAACTCGGTGGACGTATGACCGAACATTACCGGTACCATCCAGCGCTTGTTTTGAAGAAACAATTCAAACGGGTTACCCAAGCTAAACACTTGATCTGCGACGGTGCCCCAGAATCCATGGTACTCCACCGCCTTGTCGCGGAGATACACCGCATCCAGCTTCCTGGCTTCTGCAAGCGAGGATATACCGAGATACTCAAAAAACTTCACACCGTCCTGTTCCGCTTCTTCCAAGCTGCTCCGAAGAAGCGGCATAAGATTTCCCGGGTATAACGGCGTAAAGATCCCGCTTTGTATAATTGCCCTTTGAAAGAGCCCTTCATTCTGAGGTGAAGTAAGCTGGCTCATGACGCTTCCCCCGCCGGCGGACTGCCCGCCGATGGTGATATTATCCGGGTCGCCGCCGAAAGCTTCAATATTGCTCTTGACCCACCTTGTAGCCGCCTGCTGGTCGAGATTGCCGAAGTTAGCGGGAGCTTCTGGGGCTTCCGCCGTAATGTCGGGATGGGACAAGAACCCAAAGACATTCAAACGATAGTTGATCGTAACCACCACGATGCCCCGTCTAGCCATGCGTTCGCCGTCAAACTCCATTTCGGAAGGATGGCCAACTTGCAGTCCTCCGCCAAAATACCATACATAGACTGGTAGTTTTTCATCTGCACGATTGGCTGGTGTCCATACGTTTAGGTAGAGGCAATTCTCGTCCATCGCAATGTCAGGTTCCACGGCCCACTCCCGGGTATAGATATTATTTTCGTCGATCTCTTGTTTCACCTGCATCGATATCGGCGCGAATTCGAATGCTTTTAATATGCCTTCCCAATCTTGCGCGGGCTGAGGGGCACGCCAGCGGTTTTCGCCCACAGGTGGAGCGGCGAATGGGATTCCTTTGAAGCTTGTAATTCGCGGGTCCGCTGCTGGAAGACCCTGGACCATTCCATTGTTAACCTTTATGACTCTAAGCAATGATAACGACTCCCTTCAATCTAAGTAATCTAGTAAAAGAGAGGAGTATAATTATTCATTCATACCCCTCTTGTTTGAAATGATGAAAGATTTTATTTATTTGCTTGCCAACGCTTCAGCACGCATTTGAACGATTTTTTTAGCTTTTTCCGTATCCGAGGCAACGACATCATTCCAACCCAGACCCACCACATCTGTCTTCATCTTTGCCCACAGCTGGTCGAAATCCCCTTGATTTTTTGCGAAAACCATTTTCCATGATGTGTTTTTTACATAATCCGATATTTGGCTTCGCTTGTTTTTGATATCTGATGAATCAACACCGAAACTTGTATTAATGTTAGGTACAATATCGATCATATTATTTTTCAGGTAGTATTCTGTTGCGTTCGTTGCATTAAATGTACTCTGCCAATCTGTCGTTAAAGTTGTCTTGTTAGCTTCTTTTGTAGAGCTCCAGTAATTATTGTTATAAAACTCTCCTGAATCGGGGTCCTTCACAAAATCGCTCATGATCATACTATTGATCTTGCTTTGGCCATCCTGGTACCCGCCGCCCCCGTATTCCTCTGGAACAGGTGTATTCTCCTGAAATGCCGTTTGACCGACTTGGGTCAGCTTAAACTTGCCGTCTGCTGTCTTTTCGTAGTTGAAGCCTTCAAAACCATTCGTCGTGTAGCGAAGGCCTTCAGGAGACACGAACCAATCCAAGAATTCCATAATTCTGTCGGGTTCCTTGGCTTTTGAACCGACTGCAAATACTCTCCCGCTGCCGTAATAAGCATCGCTGCTTTGAATGATTCGGGTGTCAGCGATCGGAACTGCGACATTCCCATCTCCGTTCATCCCTCTTTCAATCGAGTTGTAAAACCCTCTTTGCCATGAGTACCACAAAAGAAGCACCTGCTTGTTGGTAAGCTTCTCAGCAACCTTGTTCCAGTCCTGGGATGCCGAATCCGGATCGATCAGTCCCATTTGATTTGCAGTAAAATAGAATTGCACAATTTTTTTGTACATACTGTTGTCATCGATGAGCGGAACGATGTCGCCTTTTGCATTCAACTGTATCGTAGAGGTACCATTTGGCTGTTCATAACCGTACCAGTTGCTCAACCAGCGTACATTTTCCATCCCCCCGCCGTCCCAATCCTTCCACAGCGTGATCGGAACGATCAGTTTGCCGTCTGGCGTCTTAGGGTATTCTGCCTGCATCTGCTTCAGTACATTCAGTAGATCGGTCAGATTGTTCAGCTTAGGAGCTCCTACTCCCTTATAGTAATCCCAAGGCAGGATTGGACTGGAGTAAGGCAGTTCTTCTGAAAATGTCGTTGGTGAAGTATCCGCTACAAAAGTCGGCAAACCATAAATCTTGCCTTCCGGATTTACTTTATCAAATCCTCCATTAAAAGGCTTGAAGTGATTGTCCACATATTGTGACAGGTACTTCGTATTCGCAACCCGATCGGTGATATCCATAACAAGACCTACCGGAATCAACTCTTCCAACTGACTATTCTCGATGATCAGAATATCTCCCAGATCACCTGCTGCCGATCTTGTCTTGTATAACTGGTCGCCGGCTACCTGAGGTGCAAGAATGTTCAACGTAATATTAAACTTGTCTTTGAGAAGCTTCCCATACCACCCGGTCTGCTCTCCTTGGTAGTTTGCCGCGTTGCTGAATACGGTAAGGGTTAGCGGCTTGCTGTGATCAATCGTGGTGTGGTTTTGTGGTCCCGATTCATTAGTGCTGGGCTCCGATTTGCTGCAGCCGGCCAATGCTGTTGTCACCATGAATATGCAAGTAAACAACACCACCATCGATTTTTTCACCGCTTTATGACGATTACTCAATGGTAAACCCCCTCAATTCATTTTTTATTATAATGGTGCAGGTTAGCCTTTCACTGCCCCTATCATAATCCCTTTTACAAAAAACCTCTGGAAGATCGGATAAACCAGCAATATAGGCGCAACAACAATAATGGTAACCGTCATACGGATTGATGTTGTCGTTTGCTTGGTTGCCAGAGTTGCCATGGCTGTAGAACCGGCATTTTGAAGATTAACCATGGTAGATAATGAGCTTGCTTGATTAATATAGTTATATAAAATGAACTGCAGGCTATACAATTTGCTGTCAGTGACGAGCAGCAGCGTATCCTGAAAAGAGTTCCATTGATCCACCGCTGCAAATATGGCAACTGTAGCCAATATCGGCTTGCTTATAGGCAATATCACTTTGAAGAAAATGGTCATAACCCCAGCCCCATCGATACTTGCAGCCTGCTGCAATTCCTTAGGCGTTGATTCCACAAAGGTTTTTACAAGAATGATAAAAAACGGGGCTACTATTGTCGGCAAAATGTAGGCCAAAAAATGGTTTGTCAGATGCAAGGAGCGCATGGTGAGATACCACGGAATAATTCCTGCATTAAAAAACATCGTAATTATTGTGAAGCGGTACCAGAACTTTCTCCCCCACATATCCTCCTGAGAAAACATGAATCCCAAAAAGGCTGAAGCCCCGACGGTCAAAGAAGTCCCGATCAGCGTTCTTCCCAAAGATACAACGGCAGCGTTCCATAGTCCCGGAATCTTAAATACATCCAAGTAGTTCTGGAAATGGATTTGCTGCGGGTAGAATACAATATCACCTCTGGCGCTAAGATCATTGGCACTTATTGTATTGATAATGATAGAGTAAAATGGAAAAATACAAATTAGAGCAAACAGCGTATACAAGGTATAAATCAATGATGAGATCAAGATGTCGGTTATGCTGGAATGCTTTTTGTTGTTGTTGTTAACAGTGTTCGCTGCCAGGCCTGCTGCTTTATCGCTCATACCACGCTCTCTCCTCTTATCATTTTTGATAATCCATTCACTGAAAAGAGAAGCACAACACTGACCAAGCTCTTCAGCATGCTGATCGCAACAGAAACGGAATAGCTACCGCCCCCCATGGCTAGGTTGTACACATATAAATCCAGAACCTGTATGCTTTCTTTGTTAAATGCATTTTGAAAAACAAAATATTGCTCCAAGCCGTTATTCAGGAAGCTCGCAATTTGCAGCATTAACAAAACAAAATAGGTTGACATCAGACTTGGTAAAATCACATGCCATATGACCTGCATCCTTGTCGCACCGTCTACACGCGCCGCTTCATAAAGGGATTCATCTATACTCATAATGGCTGCTATATACAGGATGGCTGACCAGCCCAATGTTTTCCATATTGACCACCCCCACATGGTGATCCATACATGTTCAGAGTCTTGAAGGAATAGGATCGGAGAATCGATGAGTCCCAGTTGATTCAAAAGGCCGTTAATGATGCCTTCACTCGATAACATAGAAAAGGCCAGTGAATAGACCAGTACCCAGCTGATAAAGTTTGGCAAGGTCGTTACCGTCTGCACAAACTTCCGGAAACGCAAAGCTTTTATTTCATTCAAAAATATAGCAAATATCATTGGTAGCCATGAGAAGAGCAGGCCCAAGCCGCTCATCCCAAACGTATTTTTGATAACCTGAAGCAATTGGTCTATCTTTACTTGGTTTTCAACTAAGGAACGAAACCACTTGAAACCAACATAAGTGGATTGAGACAAAGGTGTCGGCGGCGTATAGTCAAAGAAGGCATAAACCCAACCATATAGCGGGTAGTATGCAAAGGTAGCAAGTAAACCCATGAAAGGCAGTATGTAGAGAAATTTTTTAATAGATTCACTTCTCATCCTGTATTCTTTTATACGCACCATGTAATCCCCCTATAAATAAAATGTTTGGAAGCGCTTCCAATATTGTAGAAAAGAAATATTTCGCGATGTCCAGGCAACCGGGTAACACTCCCCTATCCGTGCTTCCATTTCCTTTCCAGCCCATACACCTCCGTAAATGCATTGTTTATTATTCAATTAATTACCAACTTTCTAATAAATAGTAAATTACCAGCAGCCTAAAAACAATGATCTATACTCACGTATAATTGATATATTCTGCGATGGAGTGATTGTAAATTTGATAGCCTACGATACTTCCAAGAAATTCTTAATGTGCAATAAAACCTACTTTTCAACATTTAGGATCCATCATATTAGTTGTTATGTAAAACAAGTACAGTACTCCTTTTCGTGTAAATGGATGCGAATACTGCTAGCCAGTCTATTTCGTAATCATGACTCGAATTTCCGAACCTTTAACTATACTTTGACGGGTTTGCTGCTCGGTCGGTTTGTACTAAGATAGACTAATTGAACCTAAGAAAGGGGAATCACAATGACAGATGGTCTATCCTTGAACGCAACTGAGAAGCTCGTTGATGTTAACTC